>DASTMB010000010.1 GCA_035714365.1 Mycobacteriales bacterium
CCTCGTCGAGGGCGTCGGCGAGGACTTCTGGCCCAGCGCCTACGACCCCGCCGTGCCCGACGAGATCGTCGCGGTGTCGGACGCCGACTCGTTCGCCATGACCCGCCGGCTCGCCCGCGAGGAGGGCCTGCTGAAGCCGGGCGGCACGATCGTGGAGCCGACCAGCGGCAACACCGGCGTCGGGCTGGCCATCGCCGCCCAGGGTCGCGGCTACTCCTGCGTCTTCGTCTGCCCGGACAAGGTCAGCGAGGACAAGCGCAACGTGCTCAAGGCGTACGGCGCGGAGGTCGTCGTCTGCCCGACGGCGGTCCCGCCGGAGCACCCCGATTCGTACTACTCGGTCTCCGACCGGCTCGCCCGCGACATCGACGGCGGCTGGAAGCCCGACCAGTACTCCAACCCCGAGGGCCCCGCCTCGCACTACGCGACGACCGGCCCCGAGATCTGGCGCGACACCGCCGGCCGGGTCACGCACTTCGTCACGGGCGTCGGCACCGGCGGCACCATCAGCGGCACAGGGCGGTACCTCAAGGAGGTCAGCGCCGATCGGCCGGCGGGCCCTGTGCGGGTGATCGGCGCCGATCCCGAGGGCTCGGTGTACTCCGGCGGCACCGGCCGGCCCTACCTCGTCGAGGGCGTCGGCGAGGACTTCTGGCCGACCGCGTACGACCCTGCGGTGCCCGACGAGATCGTCGCCGTCTCGGACGCCGACTCGTTCGCGATGACCCGCCGGCTCGCCCGCGAGGAGGGCCTGCTCGTCGGCGGCTCCTGCGGCATGGCCGTCGTGGCCGCCCTGCGCGTCGCCGAGCGGCTCGGCCCGGACGACGTCGTCGTCGTGCTGCTGCCCGACAGCGGCCGCGGCTACCTGTCGAAGATCTTCAACGACGAGTGGATGGCCGACTTCGGCTTCCTCGTCAAGGAGACCAGCGAGCCGACCGTCGGCGAGGTGCTGGGCCGCAAGGGCGCCGGGCTGCCGGAGCTGGTCCACGTGCACCCGCACGAGACGGTCGGCTCGGCCATCGCGATCCTCCGCGAGTACGGCGTCTCGCAGATGCCGGTCGTGAAGGAGGAGCCGCCGGTCATGGCCGCCGAGGTCGTCGGCGCGGTGGTGGAGACGGCGTTGCTGGACGCGGTGTTCGCCGACCGGGCGGCCGTGGACGAGCCGTTGGAACGCCACATGTCGAAGCCGCTGCCGGCCGTCGGCTCCGGGGAGCCGGTGTCCGCCGCGATGCACGCGCTGGAGACGGCGACCGCCGCCCTGGTGCTCGACGACGGCAAGCCCGTCGGCATCCTGACCCGTTCCGACTTGCTGACCTTCCTCGCTGGAGACGGTGCGCGATGACCTGGGACCCGGCCGAGTACGGCTTCGAGACGCTCGCGATCCACGCGGGGCAGGACCCCGACCCGGCGACGGGCGCGGTCATCACGCCGATCTACCAGACGTCCACCTACGCGCAGTCGGCGGTGGGGGAGCACCAGGGGTACGAGTACAGCCGCTCCGGCAACCCCACCCGCACCGCGCTGGAGACCTGCCTGGCGGCGCTGGAACGCGGCGCCCGCGGGCTGGCGTTCGCCAGCGGCCTGGCCGCCGAGGACTGCCTGCTGCGCACGGTGCTCTCGCCCGGTGACCACGTCGTCATCCCGGACGACGCGTACGGCGGGACGTACCGGCTGTTCGCGCGGGTCGCGGAGCGGTGGGGCGTGCGGTTCACGCCGGCGCACCTGTCGGACACCGCGTCGGTCGCGGCGGCGATGACGGACGCGACCAAGCTGGTCTGGCTGGAGACGCCGACCAACCCGCTGCTCGGCATCGCCGACATCGAGGCGCTGGCGGGCATCGCGCACGAGGGCGGGGCGCGGCTGGTGGTGGACAACACGTTCGCGTCGCCGTACCTCCAGCAGCCGCTCGCGCTGGGCGCGGACGTCGTCGTGCACTCGACCACGAAGTACCTCGGCGGCCACAGCGACGTCGTCGGCGGCGCGCTGGTGGTGGCCGACCCGGCGCTCGGCGAGAACCTCGCCTACCACCAGAACGCCATGGGCGCGGTGGCGGGGCCGTTCGACTCGTGGCTGGTGCTGCGCGGCGCGAAGACGCTCGCGGTCCGCGTCCGCCAGCACTGCGCCAACGCGCAACGTGTCGTGGAGATGCTGACCGCGCACCCGGCGGTGCGGAAGGTGCTCTACCCCGGCCTGCCGGACCACCCGGGGCACGAGCTGGCGGCGAAGCAGATGCGCGACTTCGGCGGGATGGTGTCGTTCCTCGTCGACTCGGAGGAACGCGCCCTCGACGTCGTGGCGCGGACGAAGGTGTTCACGCTCGCCGAGTCGCTCGGCGGCGTGGAGTCGCTGATCGAGCACCCGGGGCGGATGACGCACGCGTCGGTCGCCGGCTCGCCGCTCGAGGTCGACCCGACGCTGGTCCGGCTGTCGGTGGGCATCGAGGACGCGGACGACCTGGTCGAGGACCTGCGGGCGGCCCTGGCATGAGAAGGCTGGCCCCCGCCGCGGCGCTGCTCGTTGCGCTGACCGCCTGCAACGGCGACAAGAAACCGCAGGCGACGCCGTCGGCGCCGGTGTCGCACGCGCCGCCGTCGGCGCTCGCGCTGACGCTGCGCGAGCAGGTGACCAAGACGCTGAACGCCTGCCCGTGCGGCGTGCTGGTACGGCTGCGCGGGACGGGCGAGAAGGGCGCGTTCGGCGTCAACCTCAAGGGGAGCTACGACGCGAAGGCGCACGCCGCGCTGCTCCAGAACGAGACGGGCAGCGCGATCAGCCTCGTCGCCGTCGACGGCCGCACCTACATCGCGACGCTGGAGACGCGGGCGCTCGGCGCGACGTGGATGGAGCTGGACCTGTCGAAGACGCCGGAGAAGGCGAAGGTCGAGACGCCGCTGACGCTGCTCGACGTCGCCGACCCGACGATCGGCCTGGCGCTGGCGCAGGCGGTCACCGGCGACCCGAAGGCGACCAGCCCGAGCGGGCCGACGCCGCAGCGGTACGTCGTGGAGTTCGACCTGAACGTCGCCGCGCCGAAGGCGGGGCTCGCGGCGGAGAACCTCCGCGCGGCGGTGCCGGAGGCGCTGGCGCGCGGCGCGCTGACGTTCGACGAGAAGCACCACCTGGTGCACGTCGAGATGCGCGCGGCCGGCGCCAAGGGGTCGACCGAGTCGACGGTCGCGGCCGAGGTCTGGATCACCGGCCAGGGCGTGGCGATGCAGCCGGTGGTGGCGCCGGGGTTCAAGGGCACGATCGAGGCGAACGAGGGGTTCCCGCGCCGCCGCGTCTAACTGCTTGACAGGCAAAAGGTTCGGAGCCTTATGATCTGCTCGTGAAGGAGCAGCCGGACCTCGCGCACGCGGACCTGGACCAGGTCCCGGTCGGCCGGCTGCTCGCGATCGCCGGCCGGCTGATGTCCGCGCGGTTCGAACGCTTCCTCGACGCCCAGGGGCTGAGCCACACCGGCTGGCTGGTGCTGATCAAGCTCGGCGACGGCGACGCGCTGTCGCTGCGCGAGGTCGCGGACCGTTGCTACGTCACCCAGGCGACCGTCACCGGCGTCGTCGACACGCTGGAACGCGACGGCCTCGTCGTCCGCGAGCGCGGCACCGCCGACCGCCGCGTCGTCCGGCTGCGGCTGACCAACACCGGCCGCGACCGGCTCGCCGCCGCGAAGGCCAACGTCGCGCGCGAGATGGCGCCGCTGTTCGGCGACCTGACCCCACGCGAGGAGGCGGTCGTGCGCCGCTTCCTCACGCGAACCGTGCGCCGCCTCGGCGCCGACCAACCGGAGGAACCACGGTGACCGCACCGCCCATCAGGGTCGAGGGGCTGCGCAAGGTCTTCGCCAGCGCCGGCAAGGAGATCCGCGCCGTCGACGGCATCGACCTGGAGGTCGGGAAGGGCGAGTTCTTCGGCCTCCTCGGCCCCAACGGCGCCGGGAAGTCGACGACGATCGGCATGCTCACGACGCGGGTCGTGCCGACGGAGGGCCGGGCGTTCGTCGCCGGTGTCGACGTCGTCGCCGACCCCGCGACGGCCAAGCGGTTCATCGGCGTCGTGCCGCAGACGAACACGCTCGACCGCCAGCTCTCGGTCATCGAGAACCTCGAGTTCCACGGCCGCTACTTCGGCATGAGCCGCAAGCAGGCGAACGGCCGCGCCCACGAGCTGCTCGACCAGTTCAAGCTCGCCGACCGCGCGAACGCCTCCGTCCACGAGCTCTCCGGCGGCATGGCGCAACGCCTCATGGTCGCCCGCGCGCTCGTCCACCGGCCGGAGATCCTGTTCCTGGACGAGCCGACGTCGGGCATCGACCCGCAGACCCGGCTGGCGCTCTGGGAGATCCTGCGCGACCTGCACGCGCAGGGCCAGACGATCCTCCTCACCACGCACTACATGGAGGAGGCCGACACCCTCTGCGAACGGCTCGCGATCATCGACCACGGCAAGGTGCTCGCGCTCGGCACGCCCGCCGAGCTCAAGGAGCAGCTCGGCGCGGACACCGTCATCACGCTGTCGTTCGCCGAGCCGGCCACCACGCTGCTGCCGAAGATCGAGAAGCTCGCCGCCGTCGACCACGTCGAGACGGCCGACGACACCACCGTGCGCGTCTACGCCGCCGACGCCGACGGCCTGCTCGCCGACATGGTCACCATCGCGACGAAGGCCAAGGTCCGCGTCACCGACGCGTCGTCGCAGCCACCCACGCTCGAGGCCGTGTTCCTCGCGCTCACCGGACGGGACCTCCGCGAATGACCACCATGACCGCCACCGCCACCGGCCGCCCCCTCCCCGCCGCCGCCGGCGGGCCGCGCCAGGCGTTCGTCGCGCTGCTGCTGCGCGACGTGCGGGTGCTGCGCAAGAACCTCGGCCAGTTCCTGATCCGCACGATCATGCAGCCGCTGCTGTTCACGTTCGTGTTCTCGTACGTCTTCCCGAAGATCGGGCAGGGCATCGGCGGCGGGTCGGGCCGCGCCGCCGGCAACGGGCCGACGTTCGCCACGATCCTCGTGCCGGGCCTGATCGCGGTCGCGATCATCTTCCAGGGCATCCAGGCGGTGGCGCTGCCGCTGGTCCAGGAGTTCTCCTTCACGAAGGAGATCGAGGACCGCGTCCTCGCGCCGATGTCGGTCGGCCTGGTCGGCTTCGGCAAGGTCGTCGCGGGCGCGATCCAGGCGATGCTCGCCGCGGTCGTGGTGTTCCCGATCGTCATGGTGGTGCACGCCAGGGGCCAGGGGCCGACGGTGCGCGGCGCCAACTGGGCGCTGTTCCTGCTCGTCCTGGTGCTCGCGTCGTTCCTCGGCGCGGCGTTCGGGCTGCTCATCGGGACGTCGTTCGACCCGCGGCAGGTGCCGCTGATCTTCTCGATCATCGTGCTGCCGCTCACCCTGCTCGGCTGCATCTACTACCCGTGGGCGACGCTGACGCCGATCCCGTGGCTGAAGTACGGCGTCCTGATCAACCCGCTCGTCTACATGAGCGAGGGGATGCGCGCCGCGATCACGCCGTCGCTACCGCACATGCGCGTCTGGGTCGTCGTCCTGGCCATGCTCGCCGCGACCGGCGCGCTCCTCGTCCAGGCGCTCCGCAAGTTCCGCCAGCGCGTCGTGGTCTGAGCTGGACAGCCGGGAGAAGTCCCGGCGGGGCGCACGTCGCCGCGGGGGCGACGGCAGGAGGGTCAGCGGGTCGGCGGGCAGAGCTCGTAGCTCAGCGGGGGCATGCCCGACGCAGGGAAGTCCACCGCCACCGGCATGCAGTCGAGGTGGGTGGGGTCCGGCGGGTCCTTCAGCATGCCGACCACGGCCTCACGCGTGCACTCGATGGGGGGTGGCTGCATGGGGTCGATCATGCAGGCGTGCGCCGGGGCGACAGGCAGGGCGACAGCGGTGGCGACGACCGCGCCGGCCAGGAACTTCCGCATCCGCGTTCCGTTCGGTGTAGGGGCCATGGTTGCGGCCGTGGGACGAGACCTCGCGTCTCTGGGATAGAGGCTAGCCGCCCGCCGTCGCCGTCGACAGCGTCGTCAGTTCCCGGGCTTGGCGACCATGAGGAAGACGATGACGAGGAGGAGCAGCGCGTTGATGCCGCCGAGCATCGCGACGCGCTTCGCCTCCTCCGGCGCGGCCTGACCGGCTTCGAGGCGCTCCGCCGCGCGCTTCTCGGTGCGGCCGATGAACACCGCGCCGTTCACGAGGGCGACGATGAACAGCAGCATCGCCGCGCCGATCCACGGGTCCTTGAGCTCGGCGTCCGTGGAGACACCGACCAGCCAGAGGCCGAGCAGGAACACGACGGACGCGATCGGGCCGATGCGCTCGGCCATGCTGGCGCCTAAGCGGACGGCGCCGGCGTTGCCGGACCGGATAGCCCGCGGCATCAGCATCGCCTGCATCGACAGCCAGCCGATCGTGACGATCGCCGTGAGGATGTGCAGCGTCAGCAGGACCTTGTGCAGCGTGAACATGGCGCCTCCCGGTCGGATGGCGCCAGGCTAATGCGTGCGGCGCGTCTCCGGTGCGACCAACGCGAGCAGCGCCGCGGCGCCGAGCACGCCCGACGTGAGCCCGAACGCCGCGCCGTAGGACACGGTGTCCGCGAGCCCGCCGGCCGCGAGCGGACCGAGGACGGAGCCGGCGTCGCCGGCCATCTGGTACGCCGCCACGGTGGTGCCGCTGCGCCCGTGCGCGATGTCGCCGACGACGGCGGCCGGCGCGACGTCGAGCAGCCCCGAGCCGAGCCCGAACAACGCCATCGCCACGACGTACGCGGCCGTCTCCGGGACGGCGGCGAGCAGCGCCATGGCGAGCGCGGAGAGCACCAGCCCGGCGAGCAGCACCGGCTTGCGGCCGCGCTCGTCGGCCCAGCGGCCGGCCGGGTAGAGGACGGCGGCGTTGACGCCGGCGACGATGAAGAAGCCGACGTAGATCCAGTTGTCGGGCAGGCGGAGGACGTCGACCACGAACAGCGGGACGAGCGCGTTGCGGACGCCGAGCGCGGCCCAGTTGTCGGAGAGGTTCGCGACGAGGGCCGCGCGGTAGGCGCGGGAGCGCAGCGCCTCCCACAGCGTCGTGCCAGCGGGGGCGCCCGGCGCGAGCGGCGCGTCGACGAGCGGCGCGCGCGGCAGCAGCCCGAGCCCGATGCTGCCCGCGACGATGAGCGTCCCTGCGTAGATGAAGAACGGCATCCGGAAGCCGAGGTGCGCGACGGTGCTGCCGAGCGCGGGGCCGCCGATGCCGCCGAGCAGGAACGACCCGCTGAACAGCCCCACCGCCCGCCCGCGCTGCTCGGCCGGCGTGGACCGCAGCACGATCGACATCGCCGACACCGAGAACATCGCGGAGCCGACGCCGCCGAGACCGCGCAGCACGAGGAGCTGGGCGTAGGACTGCGACGCCCCGGCGAGCGCGGAGGAGACGCCGACGATGCCGATGCCGAGCGCGAGCACGAGGCGTTCGCCGATGCGGTTGACGAGCCGGCCGCAGCCGAGCGCCGAGACGAGCCGCATCAGCGCGAACACCGACAGCACCGCGCCCGCCGCGAACTTCCCGACGCCGAACGACTTGGCGAACCGCGTGATGACCGGCGCGACCAGCCCGAAGCCGACGGCGACGCTGAACGCCACCGCGGAGAGGACGGCGACCTCGCGGCTCGGCGGCTTCGGGACCCGGAACCGCGACCGCGCGGCGGCGGGCGGGCCCCAGCCGGGGAGGTCGGACATCGCCCCGATCCTGTCACGCGCGTCCCGCGTGTCCGGTTTCGACCGATACAGGGCTATTACGGTCGCGCCAGGGCGCCCGTACACTGGGTACACGTACCGGTACGCGCAGGAGCCGCCGCCCGCACGGCGAACTCGTCACGTCCGGAACCATCACGCCCAGCCGGAGGCCGCAGTGCGCACGCCATACCGCATCGTCACGACGCTCGTGGCCGTCGCCGCCGCGATCCCGTTCGGCCTCGCCTCCACCGCGCACGCCGACGAGACGCAGCCGGCGGTCGTGCAGGGCTCCTGGTACTGGGCCGACCAGTCGATGATCGTCGGGCCGGAGGTCGTCAACCCGCCCCAGCAGCTCAGCGGCGTGCCCGCGAAGCAGCTCGCGGTCGCCTACACCGGCAAGGACGGCACCAACCCCGACAAGGTCACCTACCTCGCCTGGGACGTCAGCGCGATCCCGGCCGGGTCGACCGTCGCGAAGTTCGAGTTCACGATCCCGGTCTCCACCGACCCGACGGCCGTCCAGGTCACCCCGCCCGACTACAAGCTGGTCGCCTGCGCGGCGATCGGCGACTTCACCCCGGTCGAGGGCGGCGGGTTCAACCAGAAGCCGGCCGACGACTGCTCGCTGAGCTCCACCGGCACGTACGACGCGACGGCCAAGGCGTGGACGTTCGAGGTCGCCGCGATGGCCGACCGCTGGGCGAAGGGCGACCCGCCGTCGGGCATCGGCATCCTCCCCGACCCGGACACGAAGACGCCGTTCCAGGTGGTGTTCCAGGCGCCGGCGACGGTGAAGACGGTGGCCGAGTTCACGCTGCCCGCGCCGGTCGTGCCGACGACGGCGCCGACGCCGGAGCCGGTCCCGTCCGCGCCGGCGTTCGTGAGCAACGGCAACACCGGCGTCGCGCTGCCGCCGGCGGTCCCCGTGACCGTCCCGCAGCCGGTCGCGCAGCCGCAGCCCAGCGCCGCGCCGCCGACCGTCGCCCTGACCACGCCGACCCGGCCCGTCGTGCCGGCCCGCGCGCTGGCGTTCCCGAAGTCGTCCGGCCTGCCGGCGGCGTTCTGGGGCGGCGCGCTGGCCGCCGTCGCGCTGCTCGGCCTTGCCTCGCTGATGCTCGGCGATGCTACGGTCGCCGTGCAGTCCACCCGCGGGCGCGCCGTCACCCGCTCGCTCCGCGAGCGTCAGGTGGCGCAGCGTGGGACGCTGTCGCGTACGCGCACCCGCGTGCGGACCGTCTGACCGCTCGCACCACCGGGAGTCCTCATGCCCAGCCGTAACGCCCGCCGCCTCGCGGCCGCCATGCTCGGCCTCGCGCTCGTCACCACCGCGTGCGGCCTCAAGCAGGAGGCGCTCGACAGCCTCAAGCAGAGCGCCGGCCAGGGCGGCGGTCTCGGCGGCGAGGGCACCCTGCCCGGCGCGACCACCGGCCCCGACGGCAACGCCCTCGGCACGCCCGGCTCCAACGGCGTCCCCGGCAGCAACGGCGGCGGCACCGGCACCAACGGCGGCGGCACCGGCACCAACGGGGGCGGCGGCACCGGCACCAACGGCGGTGGCGGCGGAGGCGGCGGCGGTGGTGGCGGGGGCAGCACGCTCCCGCCGAACGACCCGAGCCGCAAGCCGTGCGACCCGCCCGCCGGCGGCAACACCACCGGCATCACGTCGACCACGATCCGCCTCGGCGTCCACGCCCCCCAGACCGGCACCGGTGCGCCGCTGCCCCCGTCGTTCAAGGACGGCGTGCAGGTCTACTGGGACCAGAAGGCGCACTACATCTGCGGCCGGCGCGTGATCGTCGACTTCCAGGACGACGGCTACACGCCCGCCGGCGCGCGCAAGGTCTGCGGCGAGATGTCCCGCAAGGACTTCCTCGTCTTCGGCGCCGCGGGCACCGACCAGATCCAGGCCTGCGCCACCATGTCGGAGATCGCCGACAAGGGCGTGCCGTACCTCTCCGCCGGCGTCACCGCCAACGGCCTGCGCAACCTGCCGACGTACTTCGCGGTCAGCCTCACCTACCAGCAGCAGGGCCGCCTCGTCGTCGAGAACGCCCGCAAGCAGGGCTTCCTCAACGGCAAGTGGGCGGTCGTCACCGGCCAGTCCGGCAACTTCAACGACGCCACGAAGGGCGCGGTCGACGCCCTCAAGGCGGCCGGCATCAACCCGACGGTGATCCGGGTCAACCAGACGAGCGACGACGGGCTCCAGCAGCGCGCGTTCGCCACCGGCGACCAGCTCTCGCAGGGCGGCTACACCGCCGTCTACGTCGTGACCTCACCCGGCTACTTCGTCTACATGACCGGCAAGGCGAACAAGAACCCCGGCACGGGCGGCCTCTACAACCCGATGTACACCGGCCCCGGCGTGACGATGACCGAGGTCACCGTCGCCCAGCTCGTCTGCACCGGCACCAGCGGCCGGGTCCGGGCGAACTTCCTGGCGCCGTTCCCGGGCATCGACCGCGCGACCAACGACTTCAAGGCGGCCACCAACAACCGGTACGACGACATCTACTGGGCGCTGTGGGGCCAGGCGCAGCTCATGGAGCAGGCGCTCCGGGCGGCGAGCACCAACCTCACCCGCGAGAACTTCATCGCCACCCTGTCCAACGCGAAGCTGAGCGCGGGCGTGTTCGCGCCGGTCCGGTTCCCCGGCCCGGCCGACCCCGGCCCGCACTTCGGCGGCACGGGCGTGTTCAGCCAGGTCCTCAACTGCAACAAGACCGAGCCGAACCAGCAGGGCAAGGGCGCGGGTGCCTGGGACACCGTCGGCGGGCGGCTCGACCTGTGACGTCGGGTGACGCCGTCCTCGCCGCAGCCTCGTTCAAGCTCAACGTCCTCCTCCCGATCGTCACCGGGGTCCTCCAGGGGTCGATCTACGGCGTGATCGCGCTGGGGATCGTGCTGCTCTACAAGAGCAACCGGATCTTCAACTTCGCGCAGGGCGAGTTCGGCACGGTCGCGGCGGTGGTCGCCAACGCCGGCCTGGCCGGGTCGTTCTTCGGCTGGCAGATGCCCTACGCCGTCGCGATGGTCGTCGGCCTCGTCGCCGGGGTACTCACCGCGGTGCTCACCGAACGGCTCGTGATCCGGCCGCTGTTCGACCGGCCGAAGGTGACGCTCACGGTGGCCACCGTCGGCGTGGCGCTGCTGCTCATCGCGGTGGAGACGCTGGTGGTCAAGCAGCAGAAGCCGTTCGCCGGCTTCTCCACGCGGGTGCCGGCGCTGTCGAAGAAGCCGTACTGGTTCGCGCTGTTCGGCGTCAGCATCACCTACGAGCAGGTGCTCTGCCTGGTCATGCTCGCGATCCTCGCGGTCGCCGCCGCGCTGTTCTTCACCAAGACCAACACCGGCGTCGCGATCCTCGCGGTGAGCCAGGAGTCGACCGCGTCCAGCCTGGTCGGCATCAGCATCGGCCGGATCTCGCTCGTCACCTGGGCGCTGGCCGGCCTGCTCGGCGGCATCGCCGGCCTGCTGCTCTCGCCGATCACCGGCCTGGCCGGGCCGGGCTACGTCACCGGCACCGCGCTGTTCACCGGCATCACCGCGGCCGTGCTGGGCGGCGTGACCAGCCTCTCCGGCGCGTTCGCCGGCGGCATCGCGATCGGCGTCGTCCAGCGGCTCACGAACACCGGCAACCTCACGGCGTTCGGCCTCCCGGACATCCCCGGCCTGGACCAGGTCATCGTCTTCCTCGCGCTGCTGGCGGTGCTCCTGATCCGGCCGCAGGGTCTCCTCGGGAAGGAGACCTGATGCGGGCCGAACGCCGCTGGGCCCACGGCGGCGTCGCCCTGCGCGCGGTGTTCTGGCTGCTGCTGCTCGGCGTGCTGCTGCTGCCCGCGCTCGACATCGACTTCGCGTACACGACGACGACCGCGGTGGTGTTCGCGATCGTCGCGCTGTCGCTCAACATCCTCATCGGCTACACCGGGCAGCTCTCGCTCGGGCAGCAGGGGTTCGTCGGCGTCGGCTCGCTCGTCGCCGCGAACTTCGTCACCCGCGCGGACTGGCCGTTCGCGGTCGGCCTGGCTGTCGCGACCGTCGCCGGCGTGCTGGTGGCGCTGGTGCTGGGGGCGGTGGCGCTGCGCATCACCGGCCTGTACCTGTCGCTCATCACGCTGGTGTTCGGCGTCGTCGTGGCGTCGTCGCTGTTCCAGGTGTCGTCGCTCACCAACGGCGGCGCCGGCCTCGACGCCCGCCGCCCCGACGTCATCGGCAGCAACCAGCGGTACTACCTGTTCGCGCTCGCGGTGCTGCTCGTCGTCGTGTACATCGACCGGCAGCTCACCCGGACCAAGCTCGGCCGGGCGCTCGCCGCCCTCAAGGAGAACGAGCGCGCGGCGGAGGCGTTCGGCGTCGACGTCACCCGGTACAAGCTGCTGGCGTTCGGCCTCTGCGGCGCGATCGCCGGGCTGGCTGGTGGCGTCTACGTGTTCCAGCTCCAGCAGTTCTCGTCGCAGAACTTCCAGGGGCTCACCGGCATCAACCTGGCGCTGCTGTTCGTCGTCATGGTCATCGTCGGCGGCGCCGGCAACCGCGCGGGCGTGCTCGTGGCGGCGGCGTTCTTCGGTGTGCTGGACACCCTCCTCAACTTCGTGTTCGGCCACCTGGAGTCGGTGCTCTCGCACGTCCCGCTGCTGTCCGGCTACTACCAGGCCGACAGCAAGGCGGCCGTCGCGGGCATGCTCTCGGCACTGCTGCTGCTGCAGACGCTGATCTTCAACCCGGGCGGCATCGGCCAGGTCATCTCGCCGGTGACGCGCTGGCTGTCGGGGCGGCCGTTCTCGCTGCACGACCCCGACGCGGAGACCGGCGTGCGCGCGGTGGAGGGCTCCAGTGTCCGTGCTTGAGGTCCGCGACCTGGCGATCCGCTTCGGCGGCCTCCAGGCGCTGGAGGACGTCAGCCTCACCGTCAACGAGTGGGAGATCGTCGGCCTCATCGGCCCGAACGGCGCCGGCAAGACGACGGCGTTCAACTGCATCACCGGCTTCTACAAGGCCGACCGCGGCACGGTGACCTACCGCGGGCAGGACGTCACCCGCGTGCCACCGCACCGCAAGGCCGCGATGGGCTTCGGCCGGACGTTCCAGAACGTCGGCATGGTCAAGGGCTCCACCGCGATCGACAACCTCAAGACCGCGCAGCACGCGCACATCCGCTACAGCGTCGCGGCGGGCCTGCTCGGTGCCGAGGAGGTCGCCGACGAGGAGCGCGAGCTGGAGCTGCGCGGCGAGGCGGTGCTCGAGCTGCTCGGGCTCCAGGACGTCCGCGACAAGCGCGTCGGCAGCCTGCCGTACGGCACGTTGAAGCTGCTGGAGCTCGGCTGCGCGCTCGCCACCGACCCGGACGTGCTGCTGCTCGACGAGCCGTCGTCGGGCATGGGGCCGGAGGAGGCGCACGCGCTGGGGGAGCGGCTGCTGACGCTGCGGCAGGAGTTCGGGCTGACGATGCTGCTCATCGAGCACCACGTCCCGCTCGTGCTCTCCGTCTGCGACCACGTCTACGTCCTCAACTTCGGCCGCCTCCTCGCGGAGGGCGAGCCGCGGGTCATCCAGACCCACCCGGAGGTCGTCGCGGCGTACCTCGGCGGCGAGGCGCCGGAGGCGCTGGAGCAGACCGAGGAGCCGGCCGAGCAGGCCGCGCTCGACCAGGCGGAGCAGGCCGCGCTGGACGAGCCCGTCCCGGAGATCACGGCCCCGGCGCGGGCGCCGCGCGCGCGCAAGGCGCCGGCGAAGAAGCCCGCGCCGCGCAAGGCCGCCCCGCGCAAGCGAGCCGCCGCCGCGCCCGCCGATGTCGCCGAGCCCGACGGGGGTGCCGAGTGAGCCTGCTCGAGGTGCGCGGGCTGCGTACCGGCTACGGCGCGCTGCCCGTCCTCCAGGGCATCTCGTTCGCCGTCGAGGAGGGCGAGACGGCCGTCATGTTCGGCCTCAACGGCGCCGGCAAGACGACCACCGTCAACACCCTCGCCGGGCTGCTCCCCGTGTGGGAGGGCGAGATCCTCTTCGACGGCCGCAACGTCGCCGGCCTGGCGCCACCGGAGATCGTCAAGCAGGGCATCGCGCTCTCGCCCGAGGGCCGCCGCGTCTTCCCCGGGCTGTCGGTCCACACGAACCTCCGGCTCGGCGCGTGGACCCGCCGCGGTGGTGCCGACCAGGTGCTCCAGCAGGTGTTCCACTACTTCCCGCGGCTGGAGGAACGCCGCGACCAGCTCGCCGGCACGCTCTCCGGCGGCGAGCAGCAGATGCTCGCGATCGGGCGCGCGCTGATGAGCCGGCCGCGGCTGCTGCTCATCGACGAGGCGTCGCTCGGTCTGTCGCCGAAGCTCGCGCAGACGGTGTTCCAGGTCGTGTCGCAGATCAACGACGCCGGCACCACCGTCGTCATCGTCGAGCAGAACGTCGGCGTGCTCCCCTACGCCGACCAGGCCCTGATCATGGAGAAGGGCACCATCACGTTCGACGGCCGCGGCGAGGAGCTGGAACGCTCCGGCGACCTCCGCAAGACCTACCTCGGCGGCTGAGCCCCGAAGGCGTCGCGGCTACTGGACGGTCGTGACGTTGCTCTGGTGCGGCTGGCAGACCCGGCACGGCGCGAGGTAGCGGGCCTGCGCCTCCTGCGGCGTGAGGTACTGGACCTCCTCGCGGCCGTCGACCAGCCGGCAGCCCGGGACGTGGTACGACGCGGAGCCGGCGACGACCAGCCCGGTGAGGTCCTGCGGCGCGGGCGCGCCCGCGGCACCCGCGAGGCCGCCGCGGCCGATCGCGTCGATGACCTCGTCCAGCTTGGCCTCGAGCCGCGCGCGGTCCTCGCGGTGCGCGTGCACGACCATCAGCGCGCCGCCGACGAACGACAGCGTCAGCCCGATGCCGAGTCCGGAGATGAGGTACGGCATCTGCGCCGGCGTGGCGGGCAGGCCGGCGGCGCCGTTCCACGCCAGGCCGACCGTGAGCAGGCCGAGCAGCGTCAGCGCGACGCCGTAACGGCCGCCGAAGCGGTTGAGGATCTGCGACGCGCGCCCGGGCTCGGTGGCCATGTCGGAGCTCTCCTGTGGGGAAGTCGTGGGACCCCAAGGGTAGCGGTCCTGCGGCGGGTTGTGACCGCGGCGTGTGGGGGCCCGACCCCCATTGACCCGGTACGGGCGCGGTGCGACCTTCGCGTCTCTTGTCCGGTTCATGCGACCTAGGAGCCCCCCATGCGTCGTGCGCTGTTCAGACTCGTCACCGTCACCACGGCGGTGCTCACAGCCCTGTCCTCCGGTGCCTCGGCCACCCCGGTGGAACGGGTGGTACACCGGATCGACGCCGCGACCTCGTTGCGAGGAGCCCACAAGCTGCACCAGCTCGCGGCCGACCCGCGCGCGCCGCGTGAGGCGCGCGACGCGATGCGGCAGGCCCTCGACTCGCTGGCCGGCACTCGCATCTCGGTGACGGACGCGCCGGCCGCGACGCTCGCGCGGGTGAAGGCGCAGCCGTCGTGGAGCGCCGACCGCGCTGTCACCTCGGTCAACGGCGCGGTGTTCGTCGTCGACCGGACCGCCGACTTCCTGCACCTGCTGACCCAGGTGGTGCCGCAGGACGGGTCGCGGCCGTTCTCGCTCGACCTGCGGATCGAGCCGCGGGCGGGCTCCTGGCTCGGCCACTGGCGGACCAGCGACGGACGCTCGGGGACGGAGCCGTACGCCGCACCGAAGGTCAACCAGTGCACGAGGCACTGCCTCACGGCCGGTATCGCGATCGGCCTGATCGCGCTGCTGTTCTGCACCATTGTCGTCGTCGTCGGGGACCTCCTCGGCGCCCTCGTCTGCGGCGCCGGTGCGGTCGTGGTGGCCGGGGACGTGGGGTACATCTGCGACTCCGTCGTCCAGGCCTGCGACGACGACCCGACGAAGGACTACTTCCACGCGCCGCCGCCGGAGCTGGAGTGCGCGCAGGCGTGGGACGCGTGCGACACGCGCGGTGTGTTCAGCGCGCACCTCTACCAGTCCGAGCTGACCGGCTTCGACTACTGGCTGTCGTTCTGGTTCAACACGACCGACTACGGGTTCAACATCTTCTCGGGCTCGGACCTCGGCCTGACGAAGACGATGGACCTGGCCGCGCACAAGGTCTGGCGGTACGGCGGCTTCATGTACTCGCCGATCCCTGGCGCCGAGTGCGCGCCCTCGGCCACCGCGGAGGTCTTCCTCTCCTTCGGGACCGCCGGCAGCGCCTACACGAAGACCGGTGCCCCGAAGCTGGTCCGGCCCGAGAGCAACTGCGTCCGGTGACCCTGCCGTCGCGGGCGGCGCGGGCTTCGGTCAACGCCGCCCGCGGCGGGCGCGCAGGTAGTCGCTGACGACGTAGTCGCCGAGCCGGTCGGAGTCGGTCGCGAAGACGCGGCCGCCGTTGAGCCGGGCCAGCCGTTCCACGAACTGCACCAGCCGGGGCTCGTCGTCGAGCATGAAGACATTGATGGTGGCGCCGGAGCGGGTGAGCTTGACCACCTCGGCCATGGTGAGGTCGACGGTCTCCGGGACGGGCGGCCAGGCGAAGAACGGCTCGCCGTTGCGCATCAGGTGCGCCGTCGGCTCGCCGTCGGTGACGACGAGGACGACGTGCTCGCTGTCCGGGTACCGCGCGAGCTGGCGCCCGGCGATCATCAGCGCGTGCTGGAGGTTGGTGCCCTGCACCATGTCCCACGACAGCCCGGCGAGGTCGGCGGGGCGCAGCTCGCGGGCGTAGTCGCTGAAGCCGACGAGGTGGATGCGGTCCTGCGGGAACCTCGTGGTGACCAGCGAGTGCAGCGCCAGCGCGGTCGACTTCGCGACGCCCCAGGTGCCGCGCAACGCCATCGAGTACGACAGGTCCACGAGCAGGCAGACCGCGGCGCTGGTGCGGCGTTCGGTCTCCAGCACCTCGAAGTCGTCCACCGCGAGCGCCACCCGGCCGTCGCGCGCGCCGCCGCGGAGGACGGCGTTGCGGACGGTGCGGACGACGTCGAGCGGCTGCTCGTCGCCGAACCGCCACGCCCGCGACGCGCCGGTCAGCTCGCCGGCCGAGCCGGCGTCGGGGACGTCGTGGTCGCCGCGGCCCTTCGCGTCGAGGTGCCGGAACACCCGCGCCAGCGCGGTCGCGCCGATGCGGCGTACCGCCTTCGGCGACAGCTCCAGCTCGTCGCCGGCGCGGGTGAGGTAGCCCTGCTCGGTCAGCTCGCGTTCGAGCTGCCGCAACGCCCGCAGGTCGTCCACGGCGGACTCGCCGAGGGTGCGCCGCAACGCCTCCTCGTCCACGTCGTCCAGCGACGCGCCGGGGTAGTCCTGGCGCAGCGCGCTCTCCGCGTCCTCGAGGTCGGCCAGCTCCTCCAGCGCCGTCACGGCGTCGCCCATGCCGAGCCCCTGCTCGCCCTGCATGCGCTCGCCGCCGCGCCAGTCCAGGTCGGGCCGGCGCGACCGCAGCGCCTGGCGCAGCCGGTCCATCTGGTAGGCCATGTCCAGGTCGCCGAGCGCCTGCGCCATGAGGTTGCCGAGCTCCTCGCGCTGCTCGGGCGAGAGGCTGTTCAGCATGCGCTGCGCGGCGGCGGCGCGGCGGGCCAGCGAGTCGACCAGCTCGGCCAGCGTCTCCGGGCCGTCCGGGAAGAAGTCGCCGTACCCGGCCATGAACTCCGCGAACGCGCGCTCGGTGTCCTCGCCGCGCGCGTCGGCGTCGAGCAGGTCGTTGAGCGCGGCGAGCATGTCCTTGACCCGCTGCATCGCGGCCGGGTCGGGGTCGGCCAGCGCGTCCTTCATGCCGCGGAACTGCGCGTCCAGCACCTCGCGGCGCAGCAGCTCGCGGATCTCCTCGTACGTCGCCGCCGCCTCGGGCGAGGTCCACGCGTAGTCGGCGAGCCGGCGCACCGCGCGGGCGGTGTCGGCGGGCAGCGCGTCCAGCTCCGCCTCGGCCGCGCGCGCCCGGTCGCCCGGGTCCGGGAACAGCGCGCCCCGCTCCTGCTCCAGCGCCGTGTCGAGCAGCTCCCGCACCCGGTCCAGGGTGCCGTCCAAGCGGCCGCGCTGCCGCACGTCGCGGCGGCGTTCGCGCAGCCGGCGCATCAGGTCGTCCAGGCCGCGGCGGCCCTGCGGCCCGCGGCGCATGATCTGCCGCAACGCCTCCCGCGGGCTGTCGCCGGCGAGCACCGCGTCGCCGAGCTCGTCCACGGCGGCCGCGATGTCGTACGGCGGCTCCAGCGGGTCGGGGCCGCCGGCCCACGGGCCGTAGCGGATGCTCACCGGATGCCCAGCCGCCGGCCGAGCCGGCGCAGCCGCGCCCGCAGGCGCGGGTGCGGTGACACCGCCCAGACGAGCAGCAGGAGCGCGACGGCGGCCGCGCCGACGCGCCACGGAACGGCCGGCTCCCGGTGCCGGATGAGGACGCGGAGGTAGAGCAGCGCCGCGAGGGCGACGACCGAGACCGCGACCCGGACCGGGCGCGGCACGTCAGCCCGCCCGCTTCGCGACGGCGACGGCGAGGAACGCCCCGATCAGCGCCGTCAGCGCGCCGAAGTCGTGGCCGGTGCCGAACAGCACGAGCGCGCCGAGCAGCAGCACGAGCGAGCCGGCCAGCCACGGGCCGCGCACCGCCCTGCGCTCGCGGTCGATCACCCGGCGGGCCATCGGCGTCAGCGCCCGTAGACGGCGCGGCCGGGGACCTCGTCCTTGTCCAGCTTCTTGGCCAGGTGCAGGCCCTCCAGCGCGAACTCCACGGTCGCGGCGGCCAGCCCTGGCGACTCGGCGCCGTCGTCCACACCGAGCCGGCGCATGAGCTGCGCCAGCCCGGGCACGGTGCCGACCCGCGTCAGCAGCTCGGTCGCCGGCACCAGCTCGCCGGTCTCGACCGTCGTGCCGTCCTCGAACTTCGCCAGCAGCCCGGACACGTCGGCGCCGCCGAGTCGCGCGCGGTACGTCTCGGCCACCGACCGCTTCAGCAGGTGGCCGAGGATCTCCAGCTCGCGCCCCTCCTCCAGGTGGTCGAACTCCACCTTGCCGCGCGACGCCGGCACGACGCTCGGCAGGTCGACCACCCGCGCCACCGGCACGTCCTCGCCGGCCAGCGCGGCGCGGCGCACCGCCGACCCGGCGACGGTCTCCGCCGCCGCGATCGCGAACCGCGCGGACACGCCCGACCGCTGGTCCACCGCCGGCGCCTCGCGGACGTGCCGGGTGAACCGCGCGATGACCTCCATGACGTGGTCGGGGACGACGGCGTTCGCGGTCGGCCACGACAGCTCCGCCTCCTGGCGGATCATCGCGATCTCGTCGTCCAGCCGCAGCGGGTAGTGCGTGCGGATCTCGGCGCCGAACCGGTCCTTCAACGGCGTGATGATGCGGCCGCGGTTGGTGTAGTCCTCGGGGTTCGCGGACGCGACGAGCAGCAGGTCCAGCGGCAGCCGGAGCTGGTAGCCGCGGACCTGGATGTCGCGCTCCTCCAGGACGTTGAGCAGCGCGACCTGGATGCGCTCGGCCAGGTCGGGCAGCTCGTTGACGCTGAAGATGCCGCGGTTGGTGCGCGGCACCAGGCCGTAGTGGACGGTCTCCGGGTCGCCGAGGCGGCGGCCCTCCGCGACCTTGATCGGGTCGACGTCGCCGATCAGGTCGCCGACGCTGGTGTCCGGGGTGGCGAGCTTCTCGCCGTAGCGCTCGGAGCGGTGCCGCCAGGTGACCGGCAGGTCGTCGCCGAGCTCGGCCACGCGCGACTGGCAGCCGAGGCAGGACGGCGCGAGCGGGTGGTCGTTGATCTCGCAGCCGGCGACGACCGGCGTCCACTCGTCCAGCAGGCCGACCAGCGTGCGGATCAGCCGCGTCTTCCCCTGGCCGCGCTCGCCGAGCAGCACCAGGTCGTGGCCGGCGAGCAGGGCGCGTTCGAGCTGGGGGAGGACCGTCTCGCCGAACCCGACGATGCCCGGGAACCGCTCCTCGCCGCCGCGCAGCCGGGCGAGCAGGTTGCGCCGGATCTCGTGCTTGACCGTCTCGTACGCCGCGCCGCTCTCGCGGAGCGCACCGGCGGTCGTGTCGGCTGGCTTCGGCATGCGTTCACGCTACGTCAGCCGACCGCCCGGCGCACCGGGGGCCGTCGCGGGGGAGAATGGGCGGATGGGACGCTTCGGGTCGGGTCTGGCGTCGGGTGCGGACCTGGTGCGCGCCGCCGAGGAGGCGACCGCCGCGGCGCTGGCGCCGCTCGGGGGGATCGCGCCGACGCTGGTCTGCGCGTTCGTCTGCGGCCCCGACCCCGCGTCGGTGGAGGCGGCGTTCGCGCGGGTGTCGTCGCTCGTCGGCGACGCCACCACGCTCGGCTGCTCCGCAGGCGGCGTCATCGGCGCCGAGCGCGCGGTCGAGGCGGTCAGCGCGGTCAGCGTGTGGGCGGCGGTACTGCCGGCCGCGAGCATCAGGACGTTCCACCTCGAGGTGATGCGGACGCCGGAGAGCCTGGCCGTCATCGGGCTGCCGGAACGCGCCGGCGAGGCCGACCTCTGCCTGCTGCTGGCCGACCCGTACTCGTTCCCGGCGGACGGGTTCGTGTCGCGCTTCAACGACACCGCCGCCGGGCTGCCCGTCGCCGGCGGGCTGGCCAGCGGGATGCTCGGCCCCGGCGGCACCCGGCTGCTGGTCGACGGGCGGGTGGTCGACCGCGGTGCCGTGGGGGCGTTGCTCGCGGGCGACGTGACGACGGCGACGATCGTCTCCCAGGGCTGCCGCCCGATCGGCCCGACGATGATCGTCACCAGGTCCGAAGGGAACGTCGTCCTCGAGCTGGCCGGCACGCCCGCCCTGCGCAAGCTGGAGGAGATCGTCGCCGAGCTGCCGGCCGACGAGCAGGCGCTCGCCTCGCGCGGGCTCCAGCTCGGCATCGCGATGGACGAGTACGCCGAGGTGCACGACCGCGGCGACTTCCTCATCCGCGGCGTGCTCGGCACCGACGACGACCGCGGCGGGCTCGTCGTCGGCGACCTCGTGGAGGTCGGGCGGACGGTGCGGTTCCAGGTGCGCGACGCGCAGGCGGCGGCCGACGACCTGCGCGAGCTGCTCGCCGGCCCGGCCGCGCTCGGCGGTCCTGGCCTGGTGGAGGGGGCGTTGCTGTTCTCGTGCAACGGGCGCGGGGCGGCGCTGTTCCCGTCGGCCGACCACGACGCGGTGACCGTCGCCGAGCACTTCGCGCACGCGCCGGTCGCCGGCTTCTTCGCCGCCGGCGAGATCGGACCGGTGGGCGGCCGCAACTACCTGCACGGGTTCACCGCGAGCATCGTGGCGTTCGGCTGATGGCGGCCCCTCGCAACGTCCTCGCGCTCGACATCGGCGGCACCAAGCTCGCCGCCGCCCTGGTCGACCGCGGCGGGCGCGTGTCCGCCGCCGCGCGGGTGCCGACGCCGCACGGGCGCCGCCTCGACGGCGAGACGTTGTGGAAGACCGTCGTCGCGCTGCTCGACCGGTTCACGACCGGCGTCGGCGCGCGCGACGTCGGCGGCGTCGGCGTCGGCTGCGGCGGGCCGATGACGTGGCCGGACGGGCACGTGTCGCCGTTGAACATCCCGGCCTGGCGCGACTTCCCGCTGCGCGACCGGCTGCGCGAACGCTTCCCCGACGTCCCCGTGCGCGTGCACAACGACGCCGTCTGCGTCGCCGTCGGCGAGCACTGGCGCGGCGCCGGGCGCGGCCGCGACAACGTCCTCGGCATGGTCGTCTCCACCGGCGTCGGCGGCGGCCTCGTCCTCGGCGGCCACCTGGTCGACGGCGCCAGCGGCAACGCCGGCCACATCGGCCACGTCGTCGTCGACCCGGAAGGGCCGGACTGCGAGTGCGGCGGCCGCGGCTGCCTCGAAGCCGTCGCGCGCGGCCCCGCCGTCGCCGCGTGGGCGCGTTCGCAGGGGTGGGGGACGCCGCGGTCGACGGCGCGCGACGTGGCCGACGACGCGGCACGCGGGCACCCCGTCGCACGCGAGGCGCTGGCGCGGGCCGGCCGCGCGCTCGGCATCGCGATCGCGTCGGCCACGCACCTGCTCGACGTCGACGTCGTCGCCGTCGGCGGCGGGCTGTCGCAGGCCGGACCGATGCTGTTCGACCCGCTGGAGGAGGCGTTCCGCACCCACGCCGGCATGGGCTGGGCGCGAGCGGTGCGCGTCGTTCCGGCGGCGCTGGGCCAGGAGGCGGGGCTGGTCGGCGCGGCCGCGCTCGTCCTGTCCGGCAGCCGTTACTGGAACGCCGACTAGACCGTCGCGGCGAGCTCGGCGAGGAAGCCCTCGATCTCCTCGGCGACGCGTTCCGGGCGGTCCTCGGGGAGGAAGTGCCCGGCGTCCGGCACCTCCACGAACGACGCCCCGCGCAGCTCGCCGGCGATGCGGCGGCCGACGGCGGGGGAGAACCACGCGTCCGCCTCGCCCCACAGCACCAGCGCCGGCGGCGGCTCCGCCGCGACCAGCGCGAACGCCGCCTCCACCTGCTGCGGGTCCGCCGCGCGGATCACGCCGAGCAACCCGCGCGCGCCGTCCGCCGAGAGCAGCGGCGCGGTGTAGTGGGTGAGCGACTTCCGCGACAGCTCGGTGGCGCGCAGGCCGCGGGCGAGCTGCGTTGCCAGGTACTTCTCGCCGGCCCCGGGCGCGAGTCGCAGCAGCGCGGTCTGCGCCTCGCCGAGGTACGGCGCCGCCAGCGCGCGGATCGCGGGCACCGGCCAGGTGTCGGCGTGCAACGGCGTGTCCACGAGCACGAGCGCCGCGACGCGGTCGGCGGCCACGGCGGCGAGGTTGACGGCGACGCCGCCGCCGACGTCGTGCCCGACGACCGCGACGCGGTCGAGGCCGAGGTCGTCCAGCAGCCCGAGCAGCAACGCCGCCTGCGTGGCGAGGTCGTAGCGGCCGTCGGCGGGGCGTTCGGAGCAGCCGAGCCCGGCGAGGTCGACGGCGTAGGTGCGGTGCGCGTGCCCGAGGTCGCGCTGCACGTCCCGCCACAGGTACGACGACGTGGGCACGCCGTGCACGAGCAGCACCGGCAGGCCGTCGCCGGAGCCGTGGTGGACGACGTGCAGCCGCACGTCGTCGACGACGTGGTCGGTGCCGGGCAGCGGGTGGTCGTCGCGCATACCGGCGACCCTAGCCCGCTGGGCCGCCCGCCACCCCACCGCGTGCGAGGATCGGGCGGTGACCGACGGCCTCGTGCAGCTCGCCGACGTCCGCGCCGCCGCGAGCCTGCTCGACGGCGTCGCGATCCGCACGCCCGTCGAGGGCTCGCGGTTCCTCTCGGCCGCGGTCGGCGGCCAGGTCGCGCTCAAGTGCGAGAACCTCCAGCGGACGGGCTCGTTCAAGATCCGCGGCGCGTACGTGCGGATCGCGCGGCTGCCGGAGCCGGAGCGGCGCAACGGCGTCGTCGCGGCCAGCGCGGGCAACCATGCGCAGGGCGTGGCGCTCGCGGCGACGATGCTCGGAACGACGTCGCGGGTGTTCATGCCGGAGGGGGCGCCGCTGCCGAAGATCGCGGCGACGAAGGCGTACGGCGCGGAGGTCGAGCTCGCGGGCGTCACGGTGGACGAGGCGCTCCAGGCGGCGCGGGAGTACGCGGAGAAGTGCGGCAGCGTGCTCATCCACCCGTTCGACCACGCGGACGTCATCGCGGGCCAGGGCACGGTCGGGCTGGAGATCCTCGACCAGGTGCCGGACCTGCGGACGGTGGTGGTCTGCACGGGCGGCGGCGGGCTGGTGTCGGGCATCGCGGTGGCGGTGAAGGCGCTCCGGCCGGACGTGCGGGTGGTGGCGGTGCAGGCGGAGCAGGCGGCGGCGTTCCCCGCGTCGTTAGCGGCCCACCGGCCGGTGCCGCTGGACGGCATGGCGACGATCGCCGACGGCATCGCGGTCGGGATGCCGGGCGAGGTGACGTTGCGGCACGTCGCGGCGCTGGTGGACGACGTCGTGACCGTCTCCGAGGAGGCGATGTCGCGCGCGCTGCTGATGCTGCTGGAACGCGCCAAGCTCGTCGTGGAGCCCGCCGGAGTCGCGGCCGTGGCGGCGGTGATGGAACGCCCCGAGGCGTTCGAGGCGCCGGTCGTCGCGGTGCTCTCCGGCGGCAACGTCGACCCGTTGCTGATGCTCCGCGTCATCCGGCACGGCCTCATCGCGGCCGGGCGGTACCTGTCGTTCCGGCTGCGCATCCCGGACCGGCCGGGCGAGCTGGCGCGGCTGCTCAACGTCCTCGCCGACGCGGGCGCGAACGTCCTCGACGTCGAGCACCTGCGTACCGGCCCGAAGCTGCACCTGGACGAGGTCGAGGTGTCGTTGCAGCTCGAGACGCGCGGGGCGGGGCACTGCGAGGAGGTGCTCGCGGCGTTGCGGGCGGAGCGTTACCCGCTGGTCTTCGGCTGACAGTCGCGGCAGACGCCGAACACCTCGACGGTGTGGCTGACCTCGCCGAAGCCGTGGCGTTGCGCGACGGCCGCCGCCCACGCCTCGACCTCGTCGGCGGCGAGCTCGACGGTCGTGCCGCAGGACCGGCAGACGAGGTGGTGGTGGTGCTCGCCGGAGCGGCAGCGCCGGTAGACGGCCTCGTCGCCGTGGCGGAGGACGTCGACCTCGCCGGCCGCCGCCATCGCCTGCAACGTCCGGTAGACGGTGGTGAGCCCGACACCGTCGCCGCTGGCGCGCAACGCCTCGTGCACCTCCTGCGCCGACCGGAACGCCTCGCTGCCACCGAGCGCGCGCGCCACCGCGGCGCGCTGCCGGGTCGGCCTCACCGCAGCCTCGCCCACGCCGACGTGGCGCCGAAGACGGCGATGGCGCAGAGCACGATCGCCGCGCCGGGCGCGGTGTCGAGGTAGTACGCCGCGAGCAGCCCGCCGACGGAGACCGCGACGCCGAGGCCGATCGAGCCGAGCAGCGTCCCGCGGAACGACCGGGCCACCTGCTGCGTCGCCGCGACCGGCACCACCATCAACGCCGACACGAGCAGCAGCCCGACGACGCGCATGGCGAGCGCGACGGTGAGCGCGGCGGTGACGGCGATGAGCAGGTTGAGGACGCGGACCGGGAGGCCGGACGCGCGCGCGACCTCCTCGTCGTAGCAGACCGCGAACAGCTCCCGCCCGAACACCGCCACCACGCCGAGCACGAGGATCGCGAGCACGGCGATGACGAGCAGGTCGCCGCCGGAGACGGTGCTGACCGAGCCGAACAGGTACGCCACGAGGTTGAACGCCGTGGCGGAGCGGGAGACGTTGGTGAGGACGACGCCGCCGGCGATGCCGCCGTAGAACAGCAGCGCGAGGGCGACGTCGCCGGTGGTGCCGCCGCGTTCGCGGAGCAGCTCGATCGCCACCGCACCCGCGACGGCGAGCACCACGGCGGTCGGCAACGGCGCCGTCCCCAGCAGCAGCGCGAGACCGACGCCGGTGAGCGCGACGTGGCCGACGCCGTCGCCCATCAGCGCGAGGCGGCGCTGGACGAGGAACGTCCCGATGGCCGGCGCGGTGAGCCCGACGAGGACGGCGGCGAGCAGCGCGCGGCGCATGAACTCCAGCGACAGGATCGTCACGCCAGCCCCCAGCGGGTGGGGTCGGCGACGCCGGGGTGGTGGTGGTCGTCGTCGGGCATCCCGCCCGGCGGCACCGGGCCGTCGTAGCCGATCGTGCCGTCGCCCACGACGACGACGCGGTCGACGAGGTCGGCGAGCGCGCCGAGGTGGTGGCTGACGAGAAGCACGCCGACGCCGCGTTCCTTGAGCAGCCGCAACGTCCCGGCGAACGCGTCCTGGCTCTCCGCGTCGACGCCCGCCGTCGGCTCGTCGAGCACCAGCACGTCCGGCTCGCCGGCGAGCGCGCGGGCGATGAGGACGCGTTGCTGCTGGCCGCCGGAGAGCGTCGCGACGACGGCGTCGCGCCGGTGCGCGAGGCCGACCGCCTCGACCGCGCCGTCGGCGGCGTGGCGGTCGGCGGCCGACAGCCGCCGCCACCGCGAGACGCGCGGAGTCCGCCCGGACAGCACGACCTCGCGGACGGTGGCGGGCACGCCGGTGGCGCTGGTGAGGCGTTGCGGGACGTAGCCGACGCGCGACCAGTCGGCGAAGTCGCGGACCGGCACCCCGAACACCCGCAACGTCCCGCCGGCCAGCGGGTGCAGCCGCAGCAGCGTGCGGACGAGCGTGCTCTTGCCGGAGCCGTTGGCGCCCAGCACCGCGACGAACTCGTCGGCACCGGCCGCGAAGTCCACGTCGTGCAGCACGGTCGCGCCGCCGAGCACGACCCGGCCGCCGCGGAGGTCGAACGCCGCCGTCATGCGCACCCCAGCTCGCGGCGCAGCGTCGCGACGTCGCGGCGCAGCACCGAGAAGTAGTCGTCGCCGCCGCGCACGCCCTCGACCGGGTCGAGCACGGCGACGCGGGCGCCGGTCTCGCGGGCGACCGTGTCGGCGACCTTCGGCGACACCAGCGCCTCCGCGAAGATCGTGCGCACGCCGTGCGCGCGGACGTACCCCGCGATCTCGGCCAGCCGCCGCGGCGACGGCTCGGCGTCGGGCGTGACGCCGGCGATGCCGGTCTGGGTCAGCCCGTACCGGGCCGCGAACTGCCCGAAGGCCGCGTGCCCGGTGACGATCTCGCGGCGCTCGCAGCGGCCGAGCGCGGCGGCCGTCTCGGCGTGCAGCGCGCGGAGCCGCCCGGCCAGCGCGGCGGCGTTGGCGCGGTACGTCGCCGCCCCCTCGGCGTCGCGACGGGCGAGGACGTCGGCGACCCGGCCGGCCAGGTCGGCCATCCGCACCGGGTCCAGCCAGACGTGCGGGTCGCCGGCCGGCGCGCCCGGCGCGGGCGTCCCGGCGCTGCCCGCGTCGAGCGTGCGCCGGCGCGGCGCCGCGTCGTCCAGCGCGGGCTGGAGCCCGCGCACGAGCAGCACGACGTCGGCCTCGCCGACCAGCCCGACCTGCGCGGCGGTCAGCTCGACGTCGTGCGGCTCGGCGCCGCTGGGCGTGAGGTCGGTGACGTCGGCGAGCGGGCCGCCGACCTCGCGCGCGACGAACGCGAGCGGGTACAGCCCGGCCACCACCCGCACCCGGGCCCCGGCGGCGACGGCGCCGCCGCGCACGCAGCCGCCCGCCGCCAGCAGGCAGCAGGCGAGGAGGGGCAGCGTCCGGTGCACGCGCCGATCCTCACCCGAAATGAAAATCATTGTCAACTAGGGTGGCGGCACCGCCACGCTCCCGTGGCGGCCCCGGCAGGAGATCGGCCCCCGACGCCGAAGTGAACGATCTCCGGCGCGCTCACCGTGGGCGCGCGTCCCAGCGGGGGGGTGGCCGCACATGCGGCTCAAGGCTGTTGTCGTCGCCGCGGCTCTGGTCGCGGGTGTCCCTGCGTTCGCTCACGGCGCGCCGCCGCGCGCCCACGACCGTGCCGCGAAGCGCGCCGCCTGGGCCAAGGCCCGCGACGAGCTGGCGCGGCACCTGCCGCTCGACCCGGCCACGGTGGCCGCCACGGCGCACCTGGCCGGCGCCGCGGCCTCCGACGGCGAGGACTACGCGTACCTCACCGACGCCGGCGACCTCGACGGCGACGGTGCCGGCGACCTCGTCGACGTCCGCGAGCACCTGACCATGGACCAGGCGGGCAACATCCACGACACGGTGCGGCTCGAGGCCCACCGCGGCCGCGACGGCGCGGCGTTGTGGTCGGCCTCGGCGCCCGAGGCCACCTGGGTGTACCCGGTGTTCGCGCCGGTCGGCCTCGACGGCAAGCCCGGTGTCCTCGTCGTCGCGTACGACGACAAGGGCGCCGACGCGCAGCTCGCGTTCGCGGGCGCGGCCCGGCTCACGATCACGGCGTACGACGGCAAGGGCACGCTGGTGTGGGCCAAGACCGTCGCCGGCGCGGTCGGCGTCGGCCCCACCGGCTACACCGGCACGGGCGAGGTCGGCGTCGGCGGCATCGGCCAGGTCGTCCCCGGGGGCGGCACCGACGTGCTGCTCCAGACGTGGACCACGGAGGACTTCTCCGACCCGACGTACACCGTGTACCAGGCGCGTTCGCACATGCAGCTCACCGTCATCGACGGCGCCACCGGCGTCGAGCGGCCGTTCGGGCCCGGCTACGTCAGCGAGTCGTACGAGCTCTGGGCCGACGTCGTGGGCGACATGGACAAGGACGGCACCGCCGACGTCGCCGTCGTCAGCATCACCGCGGACAAGCACGTGCTCACCCTCGTCCACGGCGCCACCGGCCTCCCGATCGGCACGCCCGCGGGCCTGCCCGAGGGCGACTACTGGCGCCTGCGGGCGCTGCCGGACGTGACCGGCGACGGCGCCGCCGACCTCGCCGCCGTCGTCGAGTCGTGGGGCTGGGTCGTCGTCGACTCGCCGTCGGCCGCGTCGGCGAAGGGCGCGCCCGGCACCAAGATCGCACTGATCGACGCCGGCAAGCTCAAGGTCGCGTGGACCAAGGCCGCCGAGCGCGTCTACGCGATCGGCAACGCCGACGGCAAGGCCGGCAGCGAGGTCGTGCTCGGCTCCTACGCGGACCACGCGTTCGGTTTCACCGCCGCCGCCTACACCGGCTCCGGCAAGCGGCTCTGGTCGGTCACCCGCACGCTGTCCACCGCCGGCCTCGGCGAGCCCGACGACGGGGCGAACTACTGGGCCGCCACGACCGACGTGCACGGCGACGGGGTCGCCGACATGGCGTTCACGCTGTTCCTCAGCCACGGCAAGCGCGAGCGCCGCGACGAGGGCGTCATCAACGGCCGCACCGGCCGCGTCGTCCGCGACCCGGCGAAGGACCTGACCCTGACCGACGTCCCGCTCGACGGCAAGGGCTCCGACGCGTTCACGCACTCCTACGGCGGCGGCGTCACGACCATCGCCGCCTGGCGCGGCGACAAGGCGCAGCGGCTCTGGCAGGTGTCGTACGCCGGCGGCGTGCCGTACTACGCGTTCGGCACGCACCTCGACAAGGACCGCTGCGGCGAGCTGGTCGTCTCCGGCTGGTCGCCGGCGGGCTTCACCGACGTGGTGCTGTCGGGGAAGAACGGCAAGCCGCTGTGGGGCGTCACCCGCGCCGGCGACGCGGCCGGCAAGGTCGTGCACCCGGCGGTGCGCTCCGCGAAGCAGTACGCGCGCACCTGCTAGCTCCGGCGACGGGCAGGCCCGCCGCGGTGACCGTCAGAGGTTGCCGCGGCGGTCCTGCTCGCGCTCGATCGCCTCGAACAGCGCCTTGAAGTTGCCCTTCCCGAAGCCCTGCGAGCCGTGCCGCTCGATCAGCTCGAAGAACACGGTCGGCCGGTCCTGCACGGGCTTGGTGAAGATCTGGAGCAGGTACCCCTCGTCGTCGCGGTCGACGAGGATGCGGTGCCGGCGCAGCTCGTCCATCGGCACCCGCACGTCGCCGACCCGCTCGCGCAGCGTCTCGTCGTAGTACGAGTCCGGGGTCTCCAGGAACTCGACGCCCGCCGCCTTCATCCGCTCGACCGAGCGCACGATGTCGTTGGTGGCGAGCGCGACGTGCTGCACGCCGGGGCCGCCGTAGAACTCGAGGTACTCGTCGATCTGGCTGCGCTTGCGCGCGATCGCGGGCTCGTTGAGCGGGAACTTCACCCGCCGGGTGCCGTCCGCGACGACCTTGGACATCAGCGCCGAGTAGTTGGTCGCGATGTCGTCGCCGACGAACTCCGCCATGTTCGTGAAGCCCATCACCCGCTGGTAGAACGCCACCCACTCGTCCATGCGGCCGAGCTCGACGTTCCCGACGACGTGGTCGACGGCCTGGAAGTACCGCTTGTCCGGCGGCTCCACGAACGGCTCCCGCGCGACGAAGCCGGGCAGGAACACGCCGTCGTACGCCGCCCGCTCGACGAACGTGTGCCACGTCTCGCCGTAGGTCTTGATCGACGCGACGACGACCTTCCCCTGGTCGTCCTCGTGGATCGCCGGCTCGGACGCGCTGGTGGCGCCGCGTTCGAGAGCGAGCTCGTAGGCGCGCCGCGCGTCCGGCACGCGGATCGCGACGTCGAAGACGCCGTCGCCGTGCCGCGCGACGTGCTCGGTCGCCGGGGTGCCGGCGCGGACCGACCCGGTGATCAGGAACCGCGCGCCGCCGGACTCGAGGACGTACGACGCGAGGTCCTTGGCGCCGGTCTCCGGGCCGCGGTACGCGGTGACGCGCATCCCGAACGCCGTGGAGTAGAAGTGCGCGGCCTGCCGGGCGTTGCCGACGACGAAGTGCAGGTGGTCGATGCCCTCGACGGGGAAGTCGTCGTTCACGGCGGTCAGCCCGTGAACGGAGCCGCGTCGAGCAGCTCCACCTTCATCTGCCTGCCGTTGGGGAGGTCGTAGCTCACGGTCTGCCCGACGCGGACGCCGGTGAGCGCCTTCCCGAGCGGGGAGTTGACGGAGTAGATCTCCAGGTCGCCGTCGACGTGGTCCTCGCGGGAGCCGAGCAGGAAGCGTTCCGGCTCGTCGTCGCCCTCGAACCGCACGCTGACGACCATGCCGGGTCCGGCGACGCCGGCGCTGGTGGGGGCCTCGCCGACGCGCGCGGTCCGCAGGAGCTGCTCGAGCTGCCGGATCCGCGCCTCCTGCTTGCCCTGCTCCTCCTTGGCGGCGTGGTACCCGCCGTTCTCCCGGAGGTCCCCCTCCTCCCGCGCCCGCTCGATCATCAGCGACACCTCGGGTCGCGCCGCGACCAGCCGGTCGTGCTCGGCCCGCAGCCGGTCGTACGCATCCTGGGTCAGCCAGGTCTCGGTCACCGTGCTCTCGGTCACTCGACTGCTCCCGCGGAGAAGGACCCCCTTGTCACGACGACGCTAGCACCGGACCGGACAACGGGAGAGAGGGAGGAAGGCGGTAGGCGGTGGGGGTCCCGCGACTAAAGGGAGCGCGCGCGCAGCGCGCGCGGAATCTAGCGGGAGCCCCACCGCCTAGCGGCTGACAGGCGGCGCTACCGGGTCCGCGTGATGACGCACGTCGCGACGGAGGCGTTCGTCGCGCGCTGGCCGGTCGGGACCGTCACGGTGTGCGTCGTCGTGCGCTGCCCCGGGGAGGGGCCGATGCGGATGCCGACCAGGCGGTCGACGATCTCGCGGTCCGGCCCGGTGGCGGTGACCGAGCACTCGGCCGACGCCAGCGGCGCCTTCGTCACCTCGAACGTCACCACCACCTGCGTCGGGCTCGTCGCCTGCACGGTGAGGGTCCGGAACGAGATGTCCGGCGTCTTGCTGGGCAGGAGGACGACGACGAGGCCGACGGCGAGGACGAGGGCGCCGAGTCCGACGGCGACGTACTTGGCGAGGGTGCTCCGCTGGTCGTCGGGGACGGCTTCCGCGCTCACGTGTCGCAGTATCCCGGCACAATGGTCGTCCCTGCGAAACCGATGGAGGAGGCGCCGATGCCGGCCGTTGGCCCCGACGGCGAACGCCTGCGGCTCATGGCCGTGCACGCCCACCCCGACGACGAGTCGAGCAAGGGTGCGGCGACGATGGCGCGGTACGCCCGGGAGGGCGTGGACGTGCTGGTCGTCACGTGCACGGGTGGCGAGGCGGGCGACATCCTCAACCCGGCGATGGACCGGCCGGAGATCGTGGCGGACCTGGCGGCGGTGCGCCGCCAGGAGCTGGTGAAGGCGGTCAACATCCTGGGCGTGCGCCAGGTGGACCTGGGGTTCGTCGACTCCGGGCTGCCGCAGCGGCCGGAGGGCGCGCCGGACGACTACGAGCTGCCGCCGCTGGACGCGGGGTGCTTCGCGATGCAGCCGCCGGAGGTGACGGCGCGGGCGCTGGTGGAGGTCGTGCGCCGGGAGCGGCCGCACGTGATCATCACCTACGACGAGAACGGCGGGTACCCGCACCCCGACCACATCGCCTGCCACCAGGTGTCGGTGGCGGCGTTCGAGCAGGCGGGGGACCCGGAGCGGTTCCCGGACGCGGGCGAGCCGTGGCAGCCGTCGAAGCTGTACTACGTCCACGGCTGGCACTACGACAAGCTGAGGGCGATCCACGACGCGCTGCTGGAGCGCGGTCTGGAGTCGCCGTACGGCGAGTGGCTGGAGAGCTGGGTCCGCGACCCGCAGGACGAGCGCCGGGTGACGACGCGGGTGCCGTGCGGCGAGTTCTTCGCGCTGCGCAACGAGGCGCTGATCGCGCACGCCACGCAGGTCGACCCGGAGGGGTCGTGGTTCGCGGTGCCGCTGGACCTCCAGCGGGAGGTCTGGCCGACGGAGGACTACGAGCTGGCCCGGTCGCTGGTGGACACCGAGCTGCCGGAGGACGACCTGTTCGCGGGTCTGCGCGAGCCGAGCCGGGCGGGCTGAGGTGACCGCGCGGTGGGCGCGCCGGGCGGCGGCGTTGCTGCTGGCGGTCGTGGCGGCGTCGGGGCTGGGGTCGTGCGGCGTGGTGCGCGCGGCGGCGCGGACGCAGTCGGCGCTGCGCGAGGCGGGGTACCGCGCGACGGGCGTGACGTTCCGGTCGGGTTCGGGCGGCGACGTGCTGGTGGTGACGTGGCGGCCGCGGGCGCGGACGGAGGAGGCGCTGCGCGAGGAGTCGCTGGGCGCGGCGCGCGTGGTGTGGGAGAAGGCGCCGGTGCGCTTCGACGGGCTGGAGCTGCTGGCGCGTGGTGTCGACCTGCCGGGGTTCGGCGACGAGAGCGCCGACTTCTACGACCGCGCGGAGCTGGAGGGGCGGTTCGGGCCGCGGCCGGCGGGGCTGGACGACCGCGGGCCGGGGGAGCTGCTCGGCCTGCGCGGCATCCTCGTCACGGTGCTGGTGGCCGGCCTGCTCAGCGTCGCGGGGACGGTGCTGGCGGTCGTGCTGATCCTGCGCGCCCGGCGCCGCCGCCCGCCGGCACCGGCGTACGGCGGGTGGCCGGCGCAGGCGTGGCCGCCGCGGCCGGGCCCGCCGCAGCCGGGCCCACCGCAGCCGGGCCCGCCGCTGCCGCCGCCCGGCCCGCCGGACGACCCCTGGCGACCGCCGCCCGCCTGAACCACTACGCTGCCCGCCATGCGGGGGCGAGGACTCGTGGCGGACGCGGCGTTCGCGGTGGTGCTCGCGTTCAGCCTGCTCGTGCCGTTGCTGGGGCCGGTGCTGCGGGCGCCGTTGGCGCAGACGGGCAGCGGGTCGAGCTCCACGAGCAGCGGGTCCAGCTCCACGAGCGGCGGCGGCGGTGGCGGTACCGGCGGTGGCGGCGGCGGCACCGGTACGACCAGCGGCAGCTCCGACTCCAACTCCGGCGGCGGTGGCGGTGGGGGAGGCGGCCGGGGAGGCGGCGGCGGGGGTGACTCCTCGCGCGACCGCGACTCCGGCTCCGGCTCGGGCTCCGGGTCGGGCTCCGGCTCCGGGTCGGGGTCGGGTTCCGGCTCGGGCACCTCGAACACCGGCGACTCCGACCCCGGCGGCTCCGACAGCGACGAGTCGTCCGAGCCGGACCCCGAGCCGTCGACGTCGCCGCCGGCCACCGGCCCGCCGGACCGGTCGGCGGGCCCGAGCGGCAGCCAGAGCCCGGGGGCGACCGCGACCCGCGCCCCGCGCGGCAACGGCGGCTCCGGCACCTCCGACGACGGCTGCGGCACCTCCGACGGCAACGGCACCTCCGACGGCACGTCGAACTGCTTCGACTCCGACACCGACCCCGGCCAGGGCGGGGACGCCGACATCGACGACACCGGCGGCGGCTCCGGCGCCTCCTCCGGCGACCGCGACACCGCGCCCGGCGCCACCCCCGCGCCGGCCGAGCGCCGCAACCGGGCGCCGTTCACGCTGCTCGCGGCGCTGGTGCTGGTCGCGGTCATCGCGGGCGTCGGCTACGTGCTCGGCCGGCGGCGCCGCCCGCCGGAGCAGCCGGCCCCGCCGCCGCGGCAGGGATGGGACCGGTGAGGCCGGGGCTGGCGATCTGGCGGCTGGCGCAGGCGAAGCCGGTGCAGTTCGCGACGTGGGCGCTGGTCGTGGCGGCGTTCGTCGTCGGGTCGCTGCTGCGCGGCGACGGCCGGGTCTGGCCGTACCTGACCGTGGTGCTCGTCTGCACCGCGGTGGGCGCGAGCGTCGACCGGACGATCGGGTTCAGCGACGCGGCGTTGTGGCTGCTCGTCCTCACCGGGACGCTGCACCTGTGCGGCGGGCTGCTGCCGAACCCGGCCGGGCGCGGCGTCGCGTACGAGTGGTGGCTGGTGCCGGGGATGCTGCGGTTCGACCAGCTCGTGCACCTGATCGGCTCGGTCAGCGCGACCGTCGTGTCGTGGCAGATCGCCGGGTCGTGGCTGGACCTGCGGCGGACGCCGCCGCGCGTGCAGGCGACCATCGCCGCGCTGGCCGGGCTCGGCAAGGGCGCGCTCAACGAGGTGCTGGAGTTCCTCATCGCGGTGCGGCTGCCGCGCCAGCACGTCGGCGGCTACGAGAACACCGGCTGGGACCTCGTCTTCGACGTCGCCGGCTGCGTCGCGGCGGCGGCGTTCCTCGTCTGGTCGCGGTCGCCGCGCCGCCCGGTCCGCGACGCCCGCGCGCTCGCCGAGGAGCCGTCAGTCGCCGAGGTCACGGCGTAGCCGCTTCACCTCGCCGCGCCGCTTCTTGTCGTCCAGCCTGGCCTGAACGGCGCCCTTCCCCGGCCTGGTCGGCCGGCGCGGCCGGGGCGGCGCCGCGACCGCCGCGCGCAACGTCTCGGCGAGACGTTCGCGGGCCAGCTCGCGGTTCTGCCGCTGGCTGCGCCGGTCCGACGCGGTCACGGTGAGCACGCCGTCGACCAGCTTGCCGGCGAGGCGTTCCAGCGCCCGCGCCCGCAGCGTCTCCGGCAGCGCCGGCGACCGGGCGACGTCGTACGACAGCTCGACGCGGGTGTCGCTCGTGTTGACGTGCTGGCCGCCGGGGCCGCCCGAGCGCGAGAAGCGTTCGACCAGCTCGGCGGGCGGGATCGTCACCCGCGCCGTCACCCGCAGCGGCTCGTCCACGCTCACCGCCTCGTCACCTCGCGCGCCGCGGCGACGAGACGTTCGGCCGCCCGCAACGACCGGACCTGCGCGTCGCGACCGATGCCGGCGACGCCGTAGTGGGACTCGGCCTTGGCGTCGAGCGCCTGCGCGAGGTCGTCGGCCAGCGCCGCCGCCCAGGTGCCGTCGTCGCCCGGCCCGCGCCGCACGGTGCCCAGCATCCGGACAGCCTGCCGGTGGTCCTCGCCGCGCGGCCGCTCGCCGAGCAGCGCGCCGCAGACCGCGTCGCTCGCCGCGATCGCCGCGAGCACGGCGTTGCCGGTGGCGACGTGGTCGGCGCCGGGGCCGCCCGCCTCGCGGAGCTGCTTCGCCGCCGCGAGGTACGCCGCCGCGTAGCCGGCCAGCGCCCGCGCGTCCGCCGCCGAGCACGGCCGGACCCGCCCGCCGCCGCGCGTCACGCCCGCCCCGCGATCAGGTCGTCCAGGTCCTCGCCGTAGAGCGTCAGCGCCTCGTCCTGCCACGACCGCACGAGCGGGTCGCCGACGCGGACGAGGTCGGCGACCCCGCGGCGGGTCAGGTCCACCACCTGGAGCCGGTTGCCCGTCCACCGCGGCACGTCGTGCTTGAGCGCGTGCACCTGCCGTGCCCACACCGGCCGGCGCGGCGCCGGGAGGGGCGGGCGGACGAGTAGCACGTCGATGTCGCTGTCGACGTCGCCGTCGCCCCGCGCCGCGGAGCCGAACAGGGCCAGGGTCACCGGCCGCACCTCCCAGGCCGCCACCGTCTCCCCGAGCCGGGTGGGGAGCGCGTCCTCCAGGCCGAGCAGCGCGATCGTCGCGTCGTAGAGGAGGTGGTCGAAGTTCAGCGAGTAGACGCTGCGGCCCGCCGACTCGTCCTTCTCGACGAGGCCGTGCTCGACCAGCCGCTCGCACGTGCCCTGGACGCCCGGCAACGTCCCCTGCCGCGCGGCGCGCCAGACCTGCGTCGCCGTGGCGGGCGTCGACCGTTGCGAGAGCGCGCGGAGCACCGGCATCGTCAGGCCCTTCGAGAGGGCGCGAGCCGGCTCGGCGAGGTCCATGGCCCGACTATAGAAGAGTTGAGTTCACTAAACCACACTTTAGTGACGCGGCTCCTCGGGCGGGGCACGTCCCCCGTTGTCGCGGCCCCCGGCGTGTGGCACCATGCGCGCCTTCCGGTCCCGTCCCTACCATCGGGGGTCTTCGTCGTGCGCTCACTTCTCCGTCTCGCCGTCGCGGCCGTGTCCGCGGCCACCCTGCTCGTCTTCCCGGCCGCCGGCTCGGCGTCCGCCGGCACCGGCCCGTCCGCGTCGATGTGCGACGGGACCACGGTGCCGGTCGTGTCCGCACCGGTCACCGTCGCGCTCCGGTTCGTCGAGTCGCCGACCGACGACGTGAACCGGCTGATCGTCTGCTACAGCACCACCGCGGACGGCGCGCCCGGCGGCGTCACCGGCGGCGCGATCTACGTCGACTACGGCTACGACACCGGCACGCCGTTCCTCGGCGCCTACGCCAACGCGTACTGCCTGCCCGACCCCGGCGTCGTCTTCGCCCCGTCCTGCACGCTGCTCAACGGCGTCTTCGTCAACACGGCGTTCCTGCCGACGGCGACCGTGACGCCGACGACCTGCATCCTCAGCTTGGGCGCCACGTGCCTGGTGTTCGTCCCCGGCATCCACGTCGACCCGGGCACGGCCCCGTGGCTGGCCGACGTCATCCTGCTGGGCCGCGAGTGCCCGCTGGTGAACCCCGCCTACATCGAGTACTGCGTCAACGAGTACACCCAGCTCTGACGCGGCGCGACCCGGCGCGGCGCCGGCCGCACCGATGACATAGCGTCGACTCGTGACCAACCGGCTGGCGGAGTCGACGAGCCCGTATCTGTTGCAGCACAAGGACAATCCCGTCGACTGGTGGCCGTGGACGCCGGAGGCGTTCGCGGAGGCCGAACGTCGCGGCGTGCCGGTCCTCCTCTCCGTCGGCTACGCCGCGTGCCACTGGTGCCACGTCATGGCGCACGAGTCGTTCGAGGACCCGGAGACGGCGGCGCTGATGAACGAGCTGTTCGTCTGCGTCAAGGTCGACCGGGAGGAACGCCCCGACGTCGACGCCGTCTACATGGAGGCGACGCAGGCGATGACCGGGCACGGCGGCTGGCCGATGACGGTGTTCCTCACGGCCGGCGGCGACCCGTTCTTCTGCGGCACGTACTTCCCGCCGGACGACCGGCACGGCATGCCGTCGTTCCGCACGGTGCTGCACTCGGTGGCGCGCGCGTGGACGGAGCGGCGGGACGACGTGCTCACCAGCGCGACGCAGATCACCAAGGCCCTCGCCGAACGCTCCCCCGTCCAGCCGGGCACCGAGCCGCCGGGCGCGCAGCACCTCGACGGGGCGGCCCGGGCTTTGGCCGCGAGCTACGACGGGCGGCGCGGCGGCTTCGGCGGGGCGCCGAAGTTCCCGCCGTCGATGTGCCTGGAGTTCCTGCTGCGCCACCACGCGCGGACCGCCGACCCGAACGCGCTGCGCATGGTCGAGGGCACCTGCGACGCGATGGCGCGCGGCGGCATGTACGACCAGCTCGGCGGCGGCTTCGCGCGCTACTCGGTGGACGCGGACTGGGTGGTGCCGCATTTCGAGAAGATGCTCTACGACAACGCCCTGCTGCTCCGCGTCTACGCGCACTGGTGGCGCGCGACCGGGTCGCCGCTGGCCCGGCGGGTCGCGCTGGAGACGGCGGAGTTCCTGGTCGACGACCTGGGCACGGCGGAGGGCGGGTTCGCCTCCGCGCTGGACGCGGACAGCGAGGGGGAGGAGGGCCGTTACTACGTCTGGACGCCCGGCGAGCTGGCCAAGGTGCTCGGCGACGACGACGGCGCCTGGGCGGCGCGGGTCTGGAACGTCACCGAGCAGGGGACGTTCGAGCACGGCTCGTCGGTGCTGCAACGCCTCGCCGAGCCGGACGACGAGCAGCGGTACGAGCGCGTCCGCGCGGCGCTGCTCGCCGCCCGCCGCGACCGCGTGCCGCCGGCGCGCGACGACAAGGTCGTCGCCGCGTGGAACGGCCTGGCGATCGCCGGGCTGGCGGAGGCGGGCGCGCTGCTGGACCGGCCCGACCTGGTGGACGCCGCGCGCAGAGCAACGGCGCTGATGCGCGAGCTGCACTGGTCCGGCGGCCGGCTGCTGCGCACGTCGCGCGACGGCCGCGCGGGCCGCAACGCCGGCGTCCTCGAGGACTACGGCGACCTGGCCGAGGGTCTGCTCGCGCTGTACGGCGTGACCGGCGACGCGGCGCTCGTCGCGTGGGCGGGCGAGCTGCTCGACGTGGTGCTGGAGCGGTTCGCGGCACCGGAGGGCGGCTTCTACGACACCGCCGACGACGCGGAGGCGCTGGTCCGCCGCCCGCAGGACCCGACCGACAACGCCACGCCGTCCGGCTCGTCCGCGGCCGCCGGCGCGCTGCTGTCGTACGCCGCCCTCACCGGCTCGTCGCGGCACCGGGCGGCGGCGGAGCGGGCGCTGGCGGCGGTGACGCCGTTGCTGAACCGGCACGCGCGGTTCGTCGGCCACGCCGCGAGCGTCGGAGAGGCGCTGGTCGCGGGACCGAGCGAGGTCGCCGTCGTCGGGGACCCGGGAGACCCGGCCACGACCGCGCTGCTCCGCGCGGCCTGGCGCGGGACCGCGCCGGGTGCGGTGGTGGCGTTCGGCGGGGGCGACGTCCCGCTGCTCGCGGACCGGCCGCTGGTGGAGGGCCGGCCGGCCGCGTACGTCTGCCGCGGCTTCACCTGCGCGGCCCCGGTCACCGACCGGGACGCGCTCCGCGCGCTGGTCGGCGGCCGGCCGGAATAACGGGCTCGCCCGCCTGCTTCTGTAGTGGTGTAATCAAGTAATCACTGCAACAGGAGGCGGGGACGATGGTGTTCACCGAGCACGAGGCGCGGTTCCGGCGCGGGCCGCAGGGGCGCAGGGGCGGCGGCCGGCCGCCGTGGGCCGGGGGCGGCGACGCGCCGCCGCCCGCGGACGACGTGGCGCCGTGGCTGGCCGGGCGGCTGCCCGAGTGGTTCACCGGCGCGCCCGAGGTCACGGTCGACCGGGACGAGATCACGATCGTCGGCACGCTCGCCGCGCCCGACGTCGAGGGCGACGACGCGGCGCGCCGGGTCGCCGAGGCCGCGCGCATCCAGCGGTTCCGGGAGGAGACGCGCGAGGCGCGGATCGAGGTCGCGCGCGAGGCGGAGCGCCGTTACGGCCGCTCGGTCGCGTGGGGCGCGACGGCGGGGGAGACGACCGAGCTGTTCACGACGGTCAGCGTGCCGGTGATGACGCGGCTGCGGCAGCCGGAGCGCCGGGTGCTCGACACGCTGGTCGACGCCGGCGTCGCGCGCAGCCGCAGCGACGCGCTGGCGTGGTGCGTGCGGCTCGTCGGCAAGCACCAGGAGGAGTGGATCGCGAGCCTGCGCGAGGCGCTGGTCGCGGTCGAGCGGGCGCGGGCGGAGGGGCCGGACGCCGGCTGAACTTTCCGGACCGCCCGGCAGACGCGGCCGGGAACGCGCTCTAGCATGAACAGAGAAGGGCCGTGGCGTCCCGTCCTGCCGGGTGTGCCACGGCCCTTCTCTGCGCGACCGTCCCGCGGAGGCCCAGCCCCCCGCGCGACGGCGCTAGTTCGTGCTGGTTACGCCGGGGGCGTGCACTGCACGACGTCGACCGGCGTGCCGTTGATGTTCAGGTGGATCTCGACGCACGCGCCGGCGGCCATGGCCGGGGCGGCCACGAAGCCGAGGGCACCGGCGACGGCGGTCGCCGCGATGATCTTCTTGAGCATCCTGCTGCTCCTTGGGGCGAGAGGGGTGGTTCGGACACCCGGTACAACGGGCCCCCGCCCGAAACCTCGCGCACCTCTCGCGGAGATTTTTCCGGCATCCGGCGTAGGCTCGCCGCCGTGCGCGCCACCGTCTTCCACGCCCCCGGCGACGTCCGGGTCGAGAACGTCCCCGACCCGCGGATCGAGTCGCCCACCGACGCGATCGTCCGCGTCGAGTACGCCTGCATCTGCGGCTCGGACCTGTGGTTCTACCGCGGTGTCAACGACAACTGGCAGCCCGGCTGGCGGACCGGCCACGAGTTCACCGGCGTGGTCGAGGAGGTCGGCGCCGAGGTCACCGGCGTCCGGCCCGGCGACCGGGTGCTCGCGCCGTTCTCGTTCTCCGACGGGACCTGCGAGTTCTGCGCCAAGGGCGTGCACACGTCCTGCCTCAACGGCGGGTACTGGGGCGGCGACGTCAACGACGGCGGCCAGGGCGAGGCGGTCCGCGTGCCGCAGGCCGACGGCACGCTCGTCGTCGTCCCGGAGTCCGTCTCCAACGACCCCGCGCTGCTGCGCGCGGCGGTCCCGCTGACCGACGTGATGGCGACCGGCCACCACGCCGCCGTCGCGGCCGGCGTCCGCAAGGGCGGCACGGTAGCGGTCGTCGGCGACGGCGCGGTCGGGCTCTGCGGGGTCCTCGCCGCGGCGCGGCTCGGCGCCGAGCGCATCTTCGCGCTCGGCCACCACGACGACCGGCTCGCGATCGCCCGGTCGTTCGGCGCCACCGACCTCGTCACCGCGCGCGACGAGGAGGCGGTCGCGGCCGTGCTCGACGCGACGCGCGGCGGCGCCGGGTCGGTGCTCGAGTGCGTCGGCGCGCAGTCGTCGATGGACCTCGCCATCGGCATCGCCCGGCCCGGCGGCCGCGTCGGCTTCGTCGGCGTGCCCGCGCAGGTCGGCGCCGTCGACATCCGCCGCATGTTCTCCAACAACATCGCGCTGCACGGCGGCGTCGCGCCCGCCCGCGCGTACATCCCCGAGCTGCTCGCCGACGTCGCGGCCGGGCGGCTCGACCCGTCGCCGGTGCTGGACCGTACGGTCGGCCTCGACGGCGTCCCGGACGGCTACGCCGCCATGGACGGCCGCACCGCGACCAAGGTGCTGGTCGAGGTCGCGCCGCCGCGGTGACCGGGTCGCGGTCGCTGCCGGACCCGGTGCCCGCCGTCCGCGTTCCGGTGTCAGACCTTGTCGATCGAGCTGCGGCCGGTGCAGTACTGGTTGCAGCTCGGCGAGCCGCAGCCGGCCTGGGGCGGCAGCGAGAGCACGTCGCAGAGCTGCGCGCCGGCCGTGGCGGCCTGCGGGACGCCGGCGACGACGCTGCCGAGCTCGTCGGCGGAGAGCTGGGTGAGGACTTCCTTCTTGAGGACGAGGCGGCGCATGAGGGGGGAACCTCCCGGTTCGAGGGGGTGTGTCGTGCCCCTGAGGTTAGGGGACCCGTCACCGTAGGTACACTGGGCAGTAACCCCTTTCGAGCCGGACGACGCCGTCCGGCGTCGCGCTTGGAGCGTTGATGACGAACGTCGCCGGACTCGACCAGGCCCCCACGACCCACGCCAAGCTGGTCGCCTGGGTGGCCGAGATCGCCGCGCTGACGCAGCCGGACCGGGTCGAGTGGTGCGACGGCTCCGACGAGGAGTGGGACCGCCTGACGCGGCTGCTCGTCGACAACGGCACGTTCGTCCGGCTCGACGAGGCGAAGCGGCCGAACTCCTTCTACGCCGCGTCCGACCCGAGCGACGTCGCCCGCGTCGAGGACCGCACGTTCATCTGCTCGGAGAAGCAGGAGGACGCCGGTCCCAACAACAACTGGACCGACCCGGCCGAGATGCGCGCCACGCTCAAGGGGCTGTTCGCGGGCTGCATGCGCGGCCGCACCATGTACGTCGTGCCGTTCTGCATGGGTCCGCTCGGCTCGAAGATCAGCCAGCTCGGCGTCGAGATCACGGACAGCCCGTACGTCGTGGTCTCCATGCGGATCATGACCCGGATGGGCGCCGCCGCCCTCGAGCAGCTCGGCGAGGACGGCTTCTTCGTCCCGGCCGTCCACTCGGTCGGCGCGCCGCTGGAGGCCGGGCAGGCCGACGTGCCGTGGCCGTGCAGCGAGACGAAGTACATCACCCACTTCCCGGAGACCCGCGAGATCTGGTCGTACGGCTCCGGCTACGGCGGCAACGCCCTGCTCGGCAAGAAGTGCTTCGCGCTGCGCATCGCGAGCGTCATGGCGCGCGACGAGGGCTGGCTCGCCGAGCACATGCTCATCCTCAAGCTCACCCCGCCGAGCGGCGAGGCCAAGTACGTCGCGGCGGCGTTCCCGAGCGCCTGCGGCAAGACCAACCTCGCGATGCTCGTGCCGACCGTCCCCGGCTGGACCGTCGAGACGGTCGGCGACGACATCTGCTGGATGCGCTTCGGCGACGACGGCCGCCTCTACGCCATCAACCCCGAGGCCGGCTTCTTCGGCGTCGCGCCCGGCACCGGCGAGGACACCAACCCCAACGCCATCCGCACGCTGTGGGGCAACTCCATCTTCACCAACGTCGCCCGCACCGACGACGGCGACGTGTGGTGGGAGGGGCTGTCCGAGCCGCCCGCGCACCTCACCGACTGGAAGGGCCGCGACTGGGCGCCCGGCGCCGCCGAGCCCGCCGCGCACCCGAACGCCCGCTTCACCGCGCCGGCGTCGCAGTGCCCGACGATCGCGCCCGAGTGGGAGGACCCGAAGGGCGTGCCGATCTCGGCGATCCTCTTCGGCGGCCGCCGCGCCACGTCGGTGCCGCTCGTCACCGAGTCGCGCGACTGGCAGCACGGCGTCTTCCTCGGCTCCACCGTCTCCTCGGAGACGACCGCCGCCGCGGCCGGCGCGATCGGCCAGCTCCGCCGCGACCCGTTCGCGATGCTGCCGTTCTGCGGCTACAACATGGGCGACTACTTCGCCCACTGGCTCTCCGTCGGCCGCGCGACCGACGCGGAGAAGCTGCCGCGCATCTACTACGTCAACTGGTTCCGCAAGGACGCGCAGGGCCGCTGGCTCTGGCCGGGCTACGGCGAGAACAGCCGCGTCCTCAAGTGGATCGTGGAGCGCCTCGACGGCACGGCCGACGCGGTGGACACGCCGATCGGCTGCGTCCCGACGAAGGAGTCGCTCGACACGAGCGGCCTCGACATCGCCGACGCCGACCTCGACGTGCTGCTCTCGGTCGACCCGGAGACGTGGCGCCAGGAGGCGGCGCTGATCCCCGAGCACTTCGAGCGGTTCGGCGACCACCTGCCCAAGGAGCTGTGGGCGGAGTACCAGACGCTGCTCGACCGTCTCGAGGTCGCCGGGCAGTAGTTCCGGCGTTCGCCGGACGGCGGGCGCGCCCGGCCCTACCCTCGGACGTCACGCGGCCGCCCGGCCGCGCGCGCCCAGTCCGAGGGGGGACCGCCGTGATCATCTGGGGCATCCGCCGGTACGTGCAGCAGCTCGCGATGATCGTCGCCCGCTGCTCCGCGCAGGGTCACACCGCCGCGCACCGGCTCGTCCGCAAGCGCACGAAGTTCACGCTGTTCTTCGTGCCGCTGTTCCCGATCAGCACGTCGCACGTGCTCGTCTGCACGATGTGCGGCAACACCGCGCCGGTGCCGAAGGAACGCGTCCCGGAGATCGAGGCGGAGGCCCAGCGCCAGGCGGTGGAGCAGGCCGGGCAGCAGTTCGCGCCGTTCGAGGCGCCGCAGCCCGAGACGCTCAACTGACGCCCGGCTCCACCCGGCGGCTCATCCGCAGGTTGTAGGGCACCCACCCGTAGGTCCGCCAGTACGGCTCGGCGCACAGGTTGGCCAGCCGCCAGTCGGTCCACGTCACGGTGGCACCCACCTCGCGCGCGCGGGCCAGGCAGGCCAGCGTCAGCGCCCGGCCGACGCCCTGCCCGCGGCGTTGCGGCACCACCGAGACGTGGCTCATCGCGAACGCGCCGGGGGGCACCGCCGGGCGCGGCGGCAGCGGCTCGCACGACGCGAAGCCGACGGCCTCGCCGTCCACCCGCGCCAGCAGGTACGTCACCTCGGGAGAGGACAGGTCCTCGCGGAACGCGTCCGGCAGCGTCTCCCAGTACGCGGCCGGGCGCGGCGACCAGACGGGCGCGCCGCTGAGGTGGCGGGCGACCACGCCGAGCAGCGGCCGCAGCTGCTCGAACTCGTCCACCGTCACCCGGGCCACCGACACGCGCGGGTCCGGCTCGCCGCCCGGCTGCTCGGCGAGCGCGGCGAGCGCGAAGACGTGCTCGCGCCCGAACGCGAGGTTCGCGAACGCCGGCTCCGCCACCGGGTCGTGCTCCGGCATCGCCACGCAGTGGCGGTGCTGCCCGGCCGCGACCCAGTCGCGGGACGCGGCGGCGTAGAGGTGGCGGTACGCGCGCTCGGTCGTCGCGGCGTGACCCGCGTAGTAGACCCACGCGGCGTCGTCCTCGACGCGGCCGATCAGGTAGCCGCCGTCCGTGACGTAGCCGGTGTGCCCGGCGTCGAGCAGCGCCTCGACCTCGGCGACGGCGTCGAGCGGCACGGTGAGCGGGTGCGCGTTGCCGCGCGCGGCGAGCAGCGACGCGGCGAACGGCACGTCGTCGCGGGTGAAGGGGCGGACGTCCACGAGCCGTGACACTGCCGTACGCTGGCCCGCGGACGAAAGGGAGTTTCGGTTGGGCGCCCGTGACCTGCTCTACGGGGTGTACGAACGCCGCCTCGCGCGGCAGCTCCACGGCGCGCCGGTGCCGCGCCACGTCGGCGTCATCATCGACGGCAACCGGCGGTGGGCGCGGTCGGTCGGCGAGGAGCCGCAGCACGGCCACCGCCGCGGCGCCGACCACATCGACAACCTGCTCGGCTGGTGCGAGGAGGCCGGCGTCGAGGTCGTGACGTTGTGGCTGCTGTCGAGCGACAACCTCGCCCGCCCGGCGGCCGAGCTGGTGCCGTTGCTCGGCATCATCGAACGCCGCGTCCGCGACCTGGCCGCGCCGGAGCACGACTGGCGGGTCAACCCGATGGGCTCGCTCGACCTGCTGCCCGACTCGACCGCGCGGGTGCTCAAGGAGGCGGGGGAGTCGACCGCCGCCAAGACCGGCCTCGTCGTCAACGTCGCCGTCGGCTACGGCGGCCGCCGCGAGATCGCCGACGCCGTACGCAGCCTGCTCACCGAGCACGCGTCCCGCGGCGGCAGCATCGAGGACCTGGCGGCGACGCTCGACGTGGAGCACATCGCCGAGCACCTCTACACGCGCGGCCAGCCCGACCCGGACCTGGTCATCCGCACGTCCGGCGAGATCCGGCTGTCCGGGTTCCTGCTGTGGCAGAGCGCGCACTCGGAGTTCTACTTCTGCGACGCCTACTGGCCCGACTTCCGCCGGGTCGACTTCCTGCGAGCCCTGCGCGCGTACGCGCAGCGGCAGAGACGCTTCGGGGTGTGACGGTGAACGACCTGGTACGCGAGTACCTCCTGCTCGGGCTGCGGTTCGACCGGCTGGTCGACGGCTTCGTCGACGCCTACACCGGCGACCCGGCGTTGCGCGCGCAGGTGGGCAACGAGCCGGCGCCCGCCGCCGCCGACCTGGCGAAGCGGGCGCGGGAGCTGCGCGCCGAGCTGCCGTCCAGCGGCCTGCCGGACGACCGGGCCGCCTGGCTGGACGGCCAGCTCACCGGCCTGGAGACCAGCGGCCGCAAGCTCGCCGGCGAGGACGTCGGCTTCGTCGACGAGGTCGAGTCGTACTTCCAGGTGCGCATCGCGCCCGGCGACCCCGACGAGTACGAGGCCGCGCACCGGGCGCTGGACGAGCTGCTGCCCGGCGACGGGCCGCTGGCCGAGCGCTTCGTCTCCTGGCGGGAGCGCGAGGTCGTGCCGCCGGAACGGCTGCAGGCGGCGGTCGACGCGTTCAGCAGCGACCTGCGCGACCGGGTGCGGGCGACGTACCCGCTGCCGGAGGAGGAGACGGTCGAGTACCAGGTCGTCACCGGCAAGCCGTGGTCCGGCTTCAACTACTACCTCGGCGGCTACCGCTCCCGCGTCGCGATCAACGCCGACCTGCCGGTCCGCAAGAGCGACCTGCCGAAGCTCGTCGCGCACGAGTCGTACCCCGGCCACCACACCGAGCACTGCCGCAAGGAACGCCTCCTGGTCGAGGGCGGCGCCCGCGCCGAACACACGGTGTTCCTCGTCAACACGCCCGAGTGCCTGATGGCCGAGGGGCTCGCCGACCTCGGCGTCCGCGTCGCCGTCGGCCCCGGGTGGGGCGCGTGGGCGCACGACGTCTACGCCGACCTCGGCATCGCGTTCGACGGCGCCGTCGCCGAGGCGGTCGGCCGCGCCGCGGCGCCGTTGAACAGCGTCCGCCAGGACGCCGCGATCATGCTCCAGGACCGAGGCGTGCCGGAGGACGAGGCGGTCGCCTACCTCGTCCGCTGGGGGCTGGTCGCGGAGGACCGCGCGCGCAAATCGCTCGCGTTCCTCACCGACCCGCTGTGGCGCGCGTACACGTCGACCTACGTCGAGGGGTACCGGCTGCTCGGCCGCTGGCTCGACGCCGGCGACGCGGGCGAGCGGTTCCGCCGGCTGCTGGACGAGCCGTTGACGCCGCGCGCGATCCAGGAGTCGCTGGCGTGACCGTCAAGGACACCGGCGCGCGCCTGATCACCGGCTTCCACCACGCGCTGCTGCGCGTCACCGGCGGCCCGGTAGGCCGCTCGCTGGCCGGCATGCCGGTGGTCGTGCTGCACACCACCGGCCGGAGGTCGGGGGAGCCGCGACGCACCATGCTCACCGCGCCGGTGGTCGACGGCGACACGGTCGTGCTCGTCGCGTCGTACGGCGGCGACGACCGGCACCCGGCCTGGTACCTCAACCTCACCGCGAACCCCGACGTCGAGGTCGAGCTGCACGGCGCCACCCGGCCGATGCGCGCGCGGACCGCGACCGCCGAGGAGAAGGCGGCGTACTGGCCGCGGATCACCAAGGCGTACCGCGGCTACGCCGCCTACCAACGGCGCACCGACCGGGACATCCCGGTCGTGCTCCTCACACCTAGAACGGCTTGAGGCAGAGCTGCGAGACGTACGGGCAGAGCGGGCCGCGCGGGCAGTAGTCCGGCGTGCAGGCGCTCGCCGGGGCCGCGGACAGCGCGAGGCCGCCGGTGACGGCGACGGTCGCGGCGGCCAGGGTGAGCAGGCGGCGGGTCATGCGGTTCCCTTCGTCAGTGGCGACGGTAGGCGAGGATGCGGTTGAGGACCTGGCCACCGGTGATCGTGACGCCGTAGTCCTTCAGCCCCTCGACGTGGTCGTTGCTCTCGGTCGGGGTCGGCAGCAGCGCGCCGAAGATCGACACGGTGCCCCGCCCGTACGGCATCGACCCGAGCGCCGTGAACGCCCCGGTCGCGTCGCTGACCGTGCCCACCGTCGTGCCCTTCAACCGCGCCCACTCGGTCGTCGTCACGCCGTAGTGCGGGGCCTCGTTCTCCGGGCCGAAGCCGAGCGGCACCTCGTAGTAGGTCTGGCTCGACGTGTCGGAGAGGTCGTGCTCCCACGGCGAGTCGTGCGTGCCGAAGTCGATGTGCCCGGCGTTGGTGCGGGCGGTGCGCATCGCGCCGTCGCCGCTGACGCCGAAGTAGCGGCTGAACGGCACCGCCGCGTCGGTGAGCAGGAGCTGCCCGCCGCCGCGCACGAACGCCTGGATCGCCGCGCGGTATCGCGCGGTGTCGACCCGGCGGCCGCGCGCGTCCACCGGCATCGCCACGTCGTCCAGCACCAGCGTGTCGTAGCGCGACAGCCGCGCCGTGCCGTTGGCGATGTCGGCGCTGTAGAGGCGGTCCACGGTGCCGTGCGAGGCGGCGCGCAGGTCGTCGAAGTAGCGCATCCGGCTCACGTCGTACTGCTTCGGCCGGTCGCCCTTCTCCGGCGTGTAGCCGAGCCCGTCGGACGAGCGCACCCGCCGCGGGTCGAACGCGTACGCGACCTTGCCGAGCTTCAGCGACGGCCGCACCTGGTCGGTCACCAGCGCCTCGACCATCAGCGTCTCGATGATCCCCTGCACGCCCGCCACGTGCGCCTGCTCCAGCGGCGCGAACCACGCGTTCATCGGCACGCTGTGCGAGAGGAAGTTCTCCGCGTCGATCTCGATCGCGCCGCGCTCCTGCGCGAGCCAGTCGCCCATGAACCCGCCGTCGTCGTAGCCGACCACGTCGTAGCCGGTGGCGGCGTTCGACGGCGCCTGCACCCCGGCCGCGTCCGTCGCCAGGCCCAGCACGACGTTCTGCTCCGCGAACTTCCGCTCGACGGAACGGATCATCCGCCTGCCGAGCTGGAGCTCCTGCGCCTGCTGCTTCGGCGTCCACTGCGCCGCCGGCCACATCAGGTCGGCGTACGCCTGGTTGTCGGAGTTCAGCTCGCCGTGGATGTCGCTCGCCGTCGCGATCCTCCCCAGCGACCGGACGAACGCCGTCCACCCCTTCGACTCCGGGTCGCTCAACGGCGTCGCCGGGCGGTTGGTCCAGCCGACCGTCGGGAACTCGCGGTTCAGGTCGGTGCCCTTGTCGTTGCCGCGCTCGAACACGCCGTTGCCGAGGTCGCCGGCCGCCCAGCCGTCGACGTTGACGACGCCGAGCCACACCTCGGTGTGCGCGAGCACGTAGTCGAGCGGCTTCTTCACGTCGCCCGAGTACAGCGGGTGCTTGCGGTCGCTCTGCCACCAGCGCGCGACGTTCTCGACGTAACGCAGCCCGCCCTCGCGGCCGGCCGGCTCGTTGCCATGCACCGACAGCGAGACGACGACCTTCTTCTTCGGCCCCTTGACCTTCTCGTCGGTGAGCCGGATCACCGGGATCTGCCGGCCGCCCGCGGAGACGTACTCCTTGTGGCGCGTCCACTCGGCGAGCGTGCGCACCTCGACCACCTGCGGCGCGAGCTTCTCGATCGCCTTCAGCGCCGGGAACGCCTCGCTGCCGTACTGGAGGAACGTCGTGGTGGTGAGCGGGTCGGCGATGACTCGGTTGCCGCACGCGGCCGCAGGCACGGTGCCGGTGCAGGTCGGGACGGCGTTGCCGGACTGGGTGGCGACGGCGAGGGTGGCGAGGACAGCGGCCAACGACGCGGCGAGGGGGCTTCGGCGCATACGGAGGAAGTTCCGCGCCGCCCCCGCTTCCTCCTGCTAGCGCTGTGGTCAGCCCCGCCAGTCGAGCGTCGTGATCATCCCGGTCATCTCCACCGGGTTGCCGATGCGGCAGGCTCCCGCCTTGTGGGTGTGGATCAGGTACACGGCGGGGTACTTGCCGGGCGGCAGCGGCACGCCGTGCGAGTCGACGCCGTTGAACGTCAGCATGACCTCGCGGTCAGCGGCCGCGAACGGACCGGCCGTCGCGCTGAGCACCGCGGGCGCCGCGGCGGCCCGGATGTCGATGTTGCTGCTCGACGGTGTACCCGGTGGCAGCACGTGAACCTGGACCCGCTCGACCACGTACTCGGCCCGGCCGCGCCAGAACTCGATCCCGAGCGACATCCCGCGCCGTGCCGGGACCGTCTTGAACTGCACGAGCGACGGCGTCACCGAGTACTGCGGCTTCGCGCAGCTCCCCGGGATCATCGTGTGGGTCTCCGGCGCGCTGTGCGCGCACCCCGACAGCAGGGTCGTGGCCGCCGCGACCGCCAGCGTCCAGCGATTCGTCATGGTGCGCTCCCTCGTCATCAGCACTTGTCCCACCCTGTGGCCGTGACCTTGTAGTAGGGCTGCTGTGCCCAACACGTCCGCGGGTCATTGTCGTTGCTGCCGTGATATTCAGCCCAGGGCATCCACGCTCGGTTGACGTGGTGCCCGAACAGCGCGGCCCCCTGGTTCGGCGAGACCGCCCACAGCCACATGTCGGCGCACCGCCAGTTCGTCTCCGCCACGACGCTCGGGGTCGCCTCGGCCGTCGTCGCCATCACCGACGTCCAGACGCGGCTGTTGTCGACGTAGGCGTCGTAGTGCAGGTCGAACGTCGGATCGGTGCTGTTCACGTGGATGATCCGGAACGTGTGGTAGCCGGGGCGCACTGGCACGCCCCGTAGCGTCGTGAGCGTCTCGCCGAAGTCCGCGTAGCTGCCCTCGCCGAAGAACGCCTTCGGCGTGTCCGCCGCATCGAGCTGGCCGCCGCCAGCCGAGATGTACCAGCCGAGCTGGAAGAAGCGCTCCTGCGAGTCCTCAGCGCTGAGGACGACGTCGGCCGCCGTCTCGGACTGCCCGCGCAGGTTCTCCTTCGTCCACTCGGGGACGTAGAGGATCCCCTCGACGCCGTCGACGTTCGTGTTCGACTGTTCGTCGGCACCGGCCGCGCCGACGACGATGTGGTCCCCGGGGCCGTGGGCGCCGCAGTCGAGGCCGGCGTTCGCGTCCGCGGTCGCCGGGCGGTCGCAGGGGCCGGTGCCCGCGTTGACGACGATCTCCGGCGGGTCGACATGCACGACGGGGTCGTTCGGTGTGGGCGTGGCCGGCGCAGGCAGAGTCGGCGTGGCGGACGGGGTCGGTGGCGGCGGCAGGACCGGCTGCGGCGCTCCGAGCTGGCCGTCCGGCGGTGCCGCGGTCGCGAGGTCCACGGCGGTGTCCGGCGCGACGCCGTCGACCGCCGTCGTCCCGACGCAGGGTCCCACTGCGTCCGCCGGGAGCGGCGCCGACAATGCCGCGAAGAGAACGGCCGCGGCTGCGGCGTGTCGGCCGCGACGGCGCGCTTCCGGATGGCGCATGAGAATCCCCCGACTCCCCCGTAATGCGATCACCGTAACGGCGGGGCGATTCGCGTCAAGGAGCACGATTCACCCCCGTAGTGGCCGGTACGCGACATCGGGCGTGTCGCTGCACGGTGGCGCCGCGCGGCGCCCGTACCGTCGGAGACGGCGGCCGGCAACCAGCCGCGCCGTCCTCGGGAGGCCCCGCTGCCCACAGGCGAGAGGGCCGGCGCCCGGCCCTTGTGGCCCGGTCCCGGACCCGTCGAGAGAGGGCGCCGCCGCGCGGCGCCCCGGGTGGGATGCGCCCCATGACCCGTGCCAAGAACGCGCCGCTGTCCTACGTCATCGACACCAGCGTGCTGCTGTCGGACCCGGCGGCGATCTACCGGTTCGCCGAGCACGAGGTGGTGCTGCCGCTCGTGGTCATCGGGGAGCTGGAGGACAAGCGCGCCCATCCGGAGCTCGGCTACTTCGCGCGGACGGCGCTGCGGCTGCTGGACGACCTGCGCATCCGGCACGGCCGGCTGGACGAGCCGTTGCCGGTCAACGACCTCGGCGGGACGTTGCGCGTCGAGCTGAACCACAGCGACCCGTCGGTGCTGCCGGCCGGGTTCCGCGCCGACGGCAACGACCACCGCATCCTCGCCGTGGCGTTGAACCTGGCGGCGGACGGCCGCGCGGTGACGCTGGTGTCGAAGGACCTGCCGTTGCGGGTGAAGGCGGCGAGCGTCGGCATCGACGCCGACGAGTACCGCGCGGAGCTGGCGGTCGACGCGGGCTGGACCGGCATGGCCGAGCTCGAGGTGCCGTCGGAGACGATCGACGCGCTGTTCGCCAACGACACCGCCGACGTCGAGGAGGCACGCGACCTGCCCTGCCACACCGGGCTGGTGCTAGTCGGCGACCGTTCGCACGCGCTGGCGCGGGTGCTGCCGGACAAGTCGGTACGGCTGATCCGCGGCGACCGCGACGCGTTCGGGGTGCACGGCCGCAGCGCGGAGCAGCGGGTCGCGCTGGACCTGCTGCTCGACCCCGACATCGGCATCGTGTCGCTGGGCGGGCGCGCCGGCACCGGCAAGTCGGCGCTGGCGCTCTGCGCCGGTCTGGAGGCGGTGCTGGAACGCCGCGCCCACAAGCGGGTCGTGGTGTTCCGGCCGCTGTACGCGGTCGGCGGGCAGGACCTCGGCTACCTGCCGGGCAGCGAGGGCGACAAGATGGCGCCGTGGGCGCAGGCCGTCTACGACACTCTCGGCGCGTTGGTCGCCGAGGAGGTCATCGACGAGATCGTGCACCGCGAGCTGCTGGAGGTGCTGCCGCTCACGCACATCCGCGGCCGGTCGCTGCACGACGCGTTCGTCATCGTCGACGAGGCCCAGTCGCTCGAACGCGGCGTGCTGCTGACGGTGCTGTCCCGCATCGGCGCCAACTCCCGCGTCGTCCTCACCCACGACGTCGCGCAGCGCGACAACCTGCGGGTCGGCCGCCACGACGGCGTGGCCGCGGTGATCGAGGCGTTGAAGGGCCACCCGCTGTTCGCGCACGTGACGCTGACGCGTTCGGAACGTTCCCCGATCGCCGCGCTGGTCACGGAATTGCTGGAGGACCTGCCGCTGTGAACCGATAGGGTTCGGCCTCGTGGCGGAACCCAGGAAGACAGCGACGAAGCGCACCACGACAGCGGCGAAGAAGGCCCCCGCGCAGGCACCGGCGAAGGCGGCGCGACCGCGCAAGCCGGCCGCCCTCGCGGTCCCCGAGCCCCCTCCCGAGACGCCGGAGCCGGAGCCCGTTCCGGTCGTGGACACCCGGCCGAACGCCATCGAGGTCACCGGCCTGCGGCGGTCGTTCAAGGGCGGCGTCGACGCCGTCCGCGGCGTCGACCTGACGGTGCGCGAGGGGGAGGTCTTCGGCTTCCTCGGCCCGAACGGCGCCGGCAAGACGACGACCGTCCGCATGCTCTGCACGCTGCTGCCGCTGTCCGGCGGCGCCGCGCGGGTGGCCGGGCACGACGTCGTGCGCGAGCCGGCGGCGGTGCGCCGGCGGATCGGCGTGGCGTTGCAGGAGATCGGGCTGGACCCGTTGCAGACGGCGCGCGAGCTGCTCGAGCTCCAGTGCGGCCTGTACGGCATGGACCCGGCGCGGTCGCGCACCCGGGCCGCCGAGCTGCTCGAGCTGGTCGGCCTCACCGAGGCCGCGAACCGCCGCACCAAGACGTTCTCCGGCGGCATGAAGCGCCGCCTCGACCTGGCCAGCGCGCTCGTCCACTCGCCGAGCGTGCTGTTCCTGGACGAGCCGACCACCGGCCTCGACCCCGCGTCGCGCGCGACGGTGTGGGAGGAGGTCAGACGCATCAACGACTCCGGCACGACGGTGTTCCTCACGACGCAGTACCTGGAGGAGGCCGACCAGCTCTGCGACCGGCTCGCGATCATCGACCACGGCGAGATCGTGGCGGCGGGCACGCCGGAGGAGCTGAAGTCGTCCATGGGCCACGACGTCGTCACGCTCACCCTGCCGCCCGCCGGGCACGAGGCGGCCCGCGCGGCGGTCGACGGGCTGCCGGGCCTCCAGCAGGTCGTGGCCGAGCGCGACGCGCTCGCGCTCTACGTCGACAACGGCGCCGAGTGCATCCCCGAGCTGGTCCGGCTGCTCGACAAGGCCGGCGTCACCGCGCGCGCGATCTCGGTCGCGCGGCCGACGCTGGACGACGTGTTCCTGAAGGCGACGGGCCGCCGGCTCGAGGGCGACGAGGAGGGGAGCGACGCATGAAGGTCCTCTGGCTGCTGACCAAGCGCGCGGTGCGCGAGGCGGTGCGCACGCCCGAGGCGACCGTGCCGCTGCTGTTCATCCCGGTGTTCTTCCTGCTCATCAACCTCGGCCAGCTCGGGAAGCAGTTCGACCCGGACACGACGCCGTTCCTGCACGGGCAGAACTACGCGGCGTTCCAGCTCCCGGTGTCGCTGATCTTCGCGGTCATCGGCATCGGCAGCGGCCTGGCGCTGGTGACCGAGATCGAGAACGGCTACTTCGACAAGTTCCTCGTCGCGCCGATCCCGCGCGTGACGATCCTGCTCGGCCGGCTCGGCGCCGACTTCATCCGCAACCTGCTCACCGCGACCGTCGTGCTCGCCATCGGGCTCGCGGTCGGCGTGCGGATCGAGGCGGGCGTCCTCGGCGCGGTCGTGCTGGTGCTGCTCTGCGCGTTCTTCGGGATGGCGTACGGCGGCAGCGCGATCCTCATCGCGTTGAAGACCGGCAACACGCAGGCGGTCAACCTGGCGTCGCTGGTGTTCTTCCCGCTGCTGTTCCTCTCGCCGAACGTCGTGCCGCGCAGCTTCATGCAGGGCTGGCTCCAGGCGCTCGCGCGGTTCAACCCGGTCACCTACGTGCTGGAGGGCACCCGCTCGCTCGTGCTCGACGGGTGGGTGTGGGAACGCCTCGCCGCGTGCCTGCTGGTGACGTTCGCGACCGCTGTGGTGCTGCTCGGCCTGTCGGTCCGCGCGATGCGGTCGTACGGCTCGTAGCCGTACGACCGCACCCGCGCGTCCCTACGGGATGCCGATGATCGGCGGCGCCGACGCCGGCGTGCCGCTCGTGCCGGCCGTGACCGGCGTCGGCGGGATGGACGGCGTCGTGCCGTGGCCGTTGCTCGTGGCGGGCATGACCGGCCGGCCGGTCATGTCGACGATCTGCAACGGCGGCACCTGGGCCGGCGGCTCCTGGAGCAGGCTCGGGTGGACCAGCCCGGCCGCGTCGGCGAGCGCGAGCAGGCCCTGGAGCGCCTCGCCGTACGCGCCCGGCGCCGCGATCTGCACGAGCGTCGCCGCGCCCGGGTCGTTGAGCAGCCGCGTGAGGTCGTCGGACTCCTCCGGGTCCTTCGCGACGATGATCGCGTTGCCCTCGAAGCCCATGATCGGCAGCCGCCAGGCGTTCTTCGGGATCGACCGGAGCTTGTCGCAGTCCTCGCGCAGGCTCGGGTACAGCAGCGCCGACTGGGCGAGCACGCCGAGGTAGTACGACGGGTTCTGGTTGACGTGCGTCCAGAGCGGGTTCTTCGTCGCGTCGACCAGCACGGGCGCCACGGTGATCCCGAACGTCGCCGTCGCCACCGGGTGGTCGCCGTCGGTGCGCAGTCCGGCGTCGATCCGCGCCGACGCGGGCATGCCCGGCTCGACGCCGGCCCAGACCGACAGCGACGTGACCTCGACGCCGAAGAGCTGGTCGAACGCCTCCTGGAAGAACGGGATCTTCACGTCCGGCGTCGAGGACAGCCGCACCTCGAGGTTGCGGACCGCGCTCGCCGGGACCGGCTGCGCGAACCGGATCACGCCGACCGCGCGGCCGCTGCCGGGCCGCAGCCGCAGCTCGGCCGCCGCGCCGTTGACCTCCACGACGAGCCGGCCGGTCGCGAGGTTGGCGGTGTAGTCGGCCTCGACGGTGAGGTGCGTGACCGGCCGGCCCTCCGGGCCGACCCGCACCGCGTCGACCAGCGACTGGTACTCCGTGCGCAGCCGTGGGTCGAGCAGCGTCGGCTCGAAGAACCGGCGGTACTCCGCGATCTCCAACGGAGAGAACACCGGGTTGACGACGACCCCGCCGACGGCGTGCTGGTCGGCGTCGATCTCGAGCACAGGGATGCTCACCAGCTCGAGCACGTCCTCGACGCGGGAGCAGACGGCGTAGTTCTCGTAGACCCGCCAGCGCAGCATGTTCGTCACCCGCGACAGGAGCGGGTTCACGACACCGAGCTTCGACGTCACCGTGCGCGCGAGCGAGCTCAGCGTCCGGGTGGCGTTGTGCACCGCCTCGTTGACGAACGTCTGCGCCGTCGACAGGGAGTGGTTGACGCTGAGGCTGGTGTCGACGCTGGTCGACGTCGTGGCGCCGGTCCGCATCGACGCGCCGACGCCGGCGCCGCCGGCGCCGAACAGGCCGGGGATGCCGATCGCGAAGCCGCCGGCGTAGGCGTTGACCTCGCTGCTGGTGGACGCCTGGACCAGCGTGTCGATCTTGTTGTTCTGGTTGAGCTGGTCGAACAGCGACGACGACGCGAACGACCGCGCCTGGTCGACCAGGCGCGTCACGTCCTCGACGGAGCGTTCGACGGTCCCGATCGTCTCGTCCAGGATCGCGCCCGGCTCGAGCGCGTCGACGTCGGCGAGCTCGCCGAGCGTGTAGCCGAGGAACACCCACTCCTGGCGCAGCCGGACGAGGTAGCGGCGGGTCTCGCCGCCGGTCCGCTCGACGCCGTTGCGCACGGTCGACAGCCGCTTGATGAGCGGCGTCCGCCGGGTGCGGAAGTCGTCGGCGTCGCTGAGCTTGCCGAGCAGCGAGTCGCCCTCGCCGCCGGCCTTCGCGGCGATCGCCTCGCAGAGCTCCGGCGTGAAGTCCGACGGCAGGTTCGTGAGCGGGTCCTCGCCGAGCCCCGGCGGCGGCCACAGCCCGGCGGCGGCCGCGGTCGCGGTGACGGTGTCGAGGGTGTCCGGCTGGTTCGGCAGCTCCTCGAGCATGAACGTCAGGTCGGCGAACTGCGGGTCCTCGGCGATGCGGACCGGCTTGGTGATGCCGTTGGCGGTGCCGTCGAGGATGCGGACCGAGCCGCTGCGCGCGACCTTCACCGGGCCGTCGCCGTTCACCGGCAACGTCGGGAACGTGAGGATCGCGAAGCCGGTGCGCGACGTGAACGCGCGGTCGAGCACGTGCCCGTCGTCGTCGAGGAGCTGGAGCGGGATGCCGGCGCGGCTGCGGCCGGCCCGGTCGTGGACCGTGACGAGCACGACCTTGACGAGGCGGCCGTCGTGGCGGTTCGTCGCCTCGGACGACAGCGTCGCCGGGATGCCCGCGAGCCGCGCCCACTTGTCGTCGAACGCCTTGTCCCAGCCGGCGACGGTCTTCACCTGCGCGTAGGTGAGGCGGTCGCGGCCCGGCTTGACCGTCGCGGCGTCCGGCACGGGCTTCGTCCCGGGCTTGGTCGTCGCCTTCTCCGTTGCCGCGGGCTTGATGTCCGACGTGCGTGGGCGTGGTGGCATGACGTCTCCTCCGTGGTAGGGCTTTCGCTGCGACCCAACTCCGTGACCGTTCCGCGGTCAATGTCCGGAACGTGACAAGGCAGGAGCCGCGCGGGCGGCGCCGAAGCGGACCGCATGCCCCCTCGCCGCGCGCTCGCCGTCCTCGCCCTCGCCGCCGCCACCTCCGGCGCGCTCGCCGTCCCCGCGTCCGCCGCGAAGAAGCCGTCGGTCGGCTTCGCCAAGCCGGTGCGGGTCGACACCCAGCTCGGCGGCAGCGAGGGGTTCGTCTTCTGGAGCGCGAAGGGGCACCGGCTCGTCTACACCGCCCACCTCGGCACGACGCTGCTGCTCCGCGACGGCCTCACCGGCGCGCCGCGGGGCGCGGCCGACTTCGCGTCGACCTACCGCAACCAGGTGCCGTTGTGGACCTCCGACGACCTCGGTAAGACGTGGCACCGCGTCGACACCGCGGCCGGGTTCTTCGGCTCGCCCGCCGCGTCCAACGGCTTCTCCGACCCGGACCTCACCGCCGACGCCGCCGGCACCGTCTACGGCACCGGCATCAACCTCGCCAACGACTCGGTGTTCTCGTCCAAGGACGGCGGGAAGACGTGGCTGACCGGCACGCCGCAGTGCCACGAGGGCGACCGGCCGTGGCTCGCCGGCGGCGGCGAGGACGAGGTGTTCGTCTCGACCAACTCGACGCGGCTCGGCGCGATCGTCGTCCGCAGCACCGACGCCGGCGCGACCTGCTCCACGACGTACGCGAAGCGCAGCGGCTCCGGCTGGACCGGCTACGGCAAGATCTTCTACGACCGCCGGACGGACACGCTGTACCAGCCCGCGGTCTTCGGCGGCAACGGCCTGGGGCTCGCGACGCTGCGGCACGCGTCGGCCGGCTTCGCCAAGGGCACCCCCGGCGCGTTCACCGCGACGCAGGCCGTGGAGGGCACGTCGTTCAACACGTTCTGGAAGGCCGTCATGGCCCGCGACGCGGCCGGCACGATCTACCTGGTCTGGTCGACCGACCGCCGCGGCAGCGGCACCGGCGGCTGCGACGGCGAGCGGACGCCGCTCGCCAACGAGGTGCTCCTGGTGCAGTCCGCCGATGGCGGCAAGCATTGGTCCAAGCCGCGGGTCGTGGCGCGCACCGGCACGACGCTGCTCCAGCCGTGGGTGGTCGCCGGCAGCCGCGGCAACGTCGCGGTCGGCTGGTTCCAGTACGACCGCGTCGTCGACCCGAACTGCGCGCCGAAGGCCGCGAAGGTCGGCATCCGCACGGCGTTCCTCTACGGCGTCACCGGGCACGCGGCGCGCACGGTCACCGTCGACCCGGTCGGCAAGCCGGTCCACCTCGGACCGATCTGCGACCACGGCACGACCTGCGTCGCGACGGGCGAGGACCGGCGGCTCGGCGAGTTCTTCACGCTCGCGCTCGACGGCACCGGCTGCGTGCTGGTCGCGACCGGCGACACGAACGACAAGGACCCGGTGACCGGCGGCGAGCTGCCGACGGCCCGGCCGCTGTTCGTGCGCCAGGACCGCGGCACCTCCCTCACGGGGAAGGCCTGCCGCTGACCCTCGGCAGAGCGGTCAGCGCCAGGCCGGCGAGGCAGAGGCAGACGGCGGCCCAGACGCCGACGAGCGGTTCGAGCAGCACGGCGTACGCGCCGAGCAGCGCCGGCCAGGCCCGTCTCGTCGCGACGCCCGCGGCCACTGTGGCGAGCGCGTTCGCGGCGAGCCAGTAGTAGCCGTAGAGGATCGGGTCGAGCAGCAGCCGCACCACGACGACCGCCAGCGGCACCGCCCACACCGCCTCCGGCAGCCGCCGCAGCAGCCGCCAGGCGAGCGCGCCCGCGCCGGCCGCCGCGAGCGCCTGCGCCAGCCGGAGCCACCACGGGAACGTCGGCCCGACCAGCGGCGCGACCGGCACGCCCGGCTCGACCCGCCACACGTACTCCTGCGTCCGCACCGTGCCCAGCAGCAGGAACGGCAGCAACGGCGCGACCGCCGCGACGGCGGCCACCGCCACGCTGGCGACCCGTTGCCGCCAGGCGGGCAGCCAGAGCAGCACGGGGACGCCGAGCAGCGCCCACGTCTCGACGTTGGCGCCGAGCGCGAGCAGCAGCCCGGCGCGCACCGGGCGGCCTTCGCGCGCGTCGAGCGCGGCGTGCACCCAGAGCAGCGGGAGCAGCACCTGCGCCGGGTGCCCGTCGAGGTACGCGCCGCTCGGGACCTGCAACGCGAGCAGCACCACGCCGGCGATCAGCTCGGCTCGCGCGTCCGGGCCGAGGCCGAGCGCCCGCCGCGCGCGGCGGACCGTCAGCACCAGGCCGGCGACCGTGAGCGGCTGGACGACGAGCGAGACCGCGAGCTGCGAGCGCAGCGCGCCGTAGACGGCGAGGAACACCGGCCCGGCCTGCAACGACGGGTCCGCGAACGTCGTGCGCCACGCCCCGGAGAGCAGGTGCCGCCCGGCGCGCTGGAACACCAGCACGTCCAGCGGCACCGCGTGCGCGTCGTTCCACACCGACAGCGCGACGAGCAGCGCGAACAGCGGCCACCGGTACCGCGCCGCGACCGCGACGGCGCGCGAGTCGCGGACGCGCGCGCCGGCGGCGGACGCCGCGTCCGTCACCCGGGGCGGCGGGTCATCGCGAGCACGTCCAGCGCCGCGTCGAGCTGCTCCTCGGTGAGCCGCCCGTCGCGGACGTGACCGCGCTCGACCACGACCTGGCGGATCGTCTTGTTCTCGGCGAGCGCCTGCTTCGCGACCTTCGCCGCCTCCTCGTAGCCGAGGTAGCGGTTCAGCGGCGTCACGATCGACGGCGACGCCTCCGCGTAGAACCGGCACCGCTCCTCGTCGGCCTCGATGCCGTCGACCGTCTTGTCGGCGAGCAGGCGGGAGATGTTCGCGAGCAGCCGCACCGACTCCAGCACGTTGCGCGCGATCACCGGCAGGTTGACGTTGAGCTCGAAGTTGCCGGCCGCGCCGCCGAACGCCACCGCCGCATCGTTGCCGATCACCTGCGCGACGACCTGGTGCACCGCCTCCGGGATCACCGGGTTGACCTTGCCGGGCATGATCGAGGACCCGGGCTGGAGGTCCGGCAGGTGGATCTCGCCGAGCCCGGCGCGCGGGCCGCTGGACATCCAGCGGAGGTCGTTGCAGATCTTGTTGAGGCTGACGGCGATCACCCGCAGGACGCCGCTGCACTCGACCAGCGCGTCGCGCGACGCCTGCGCCTCGAAGTGGTCGCGCGCCTCGGTGAGCGGCAGGTCCAGCTCGGTCCGCAACGTCTCGATGACCCGCGCCGCGAACCCGGCCGGCGTGTTGATGCCGGTGCCGACGGCGGTGCCGCCGAGCGGCAGCTCGCCGACGCGGGGGAGCGCCGCGTCGATCCGCTCGATGCCGATGCGGATCGCGGCGGCGTAGCCGCCGAACTCCTGGCCGAGCGTCACCGGCGTCGCGTCCATCAGGTGCGTGCGGCCGCTCTTGACGACGTTCGCGAACTCCCCGGCCTTGCGTTCCAGCGCCGCCGCGAGATGGTCGAGCGCGGGCCGCAGGTCGCGCACCAGCGCCTTCGTCGTCGCGACGTGGATCGCGCTGGGGAAGACGTCGTTGCTCGACTGGCTCGCGTTGACGTGGTCGTTCGGATGGACGTCGCGGCCCAGGCGGCGCGTGGCGAGCGTTGCGACGACCTCGTTGGCGTTCATGTTGCTCGACGTGCCGGAGCCGGTCTGGAACACGTCGATGGGGAACTGCTCGTAGTGCCGCCCCTCGGCGACCTCGCCGGCCGCCGCCGCGACCGCGTCGGCGACGTCGCGGTCGAGCACGCCGAGGTCGGCGTTGGCGAGCGCGGCCGCCCACTTGATCGCGCCGAGCGCGCGGACCAGCGCCGGGTCGACGCGCAGCCCGGACACCGGGAAGTTCTCCACCGCGCGCTGCGTCTGCGCCCGCCACAGCGCGTCGGCGGGGACGCGCACCTCACCCATCGAGTCGTGCTCGACGCGGAACGCCTCGTCGCTCATGCCGCCGATTCTGCCCGTGCGGCGCATCGGGAAGCGTTCTGCGCCTTCATCGTGCGTGGTCCGCTTCCCGGAAGCGTCTCGGCTAGGGGCGGGCGCCGATGGTCAGCGGGACCGGCGTCGCGGTCTCGGCGAAGAAGTCGTTCCCCTTGTCGTCCACGACGACGAACGCAGGGAAGTCGCGGACCTCGATCCGCCAGACGGCCTCCATGCCGAGCTCGGGGTACTCGATGACGTCGACCTTGGTGATGCAGTCCCGCGCGAGCCGCGCGGCCGGGCCGCCGATGGAGCCGAGGTAGAAGCCGCCGTGCTTCTTGCACGCCTCGGTCACGGCCTTCGACCGGTTGCCCTTCGCGAGCATGACGAACGAGCCGCCCGCCGTCTGGAACTGGTCGACGTAGGAGTCCATCCGTCCGGCCGTCGTCGGCCCGAACGAGCCGGACGCGTAGCCGTCCGGCGTCTTCGCCGGGCCGGCGTAGTAGACGCACATGTCGCGCAGGTACGCGGGCATCGGCTCGCCCGCGTCGAGGCGTTCCTTGATCTTCGCGTGCGCGATGTCGCGGGCGACGACCATCGGGCCGTTCAGCGACAGCCGGGTCTTCACCGGGTACCGAGACAGCTCGGCGCGGATCTCGTCCATCGGGCGGGTGAGGTCGATGCGCACGACGTCGTCGGAGAGGTGCTCGTCGGTCGTCTCCGGGAGGTACTGCGCGGGGTCGCGCTCCAGCTCCTCGAGGAACACGCCGTCGCGGGTGATCTTGCCGACGGCCTGCCGGTCGGCGCTGCACGACACGGCGATCGCGACCGGGCAGGACGCGCCGTGGCGGGGCAGCCGGACGACGCGCACGTCGTGGCAGAAGTACTTGCCGCCGAACTGCGCGCCGATGCCCATGTTCCGGGTCAGCTCGAGCACCTCGCGTTCCAGCTCGACGTCGCGGAAGCCGTGGCCGCTCGGGCTGCCCGACGTCGGCAGCGTGTCCAGGTAGCGGGCGGAGGCGTACTTCGCGGTCTTCAACGCGTACTCGGCGCTGGTGCCGCCGACGACGATCGCCAGGTGGTACGGCGGGCAGGCGGCGGTGCCGAGCGAGCGGATCTTCTCGTCCAGGAACCGCAGCATCGCGGTCGGGTTCAGGACCGCCTTGGTCTCCTGGTACAGGTAGCTCTTGTTCGCCGAGCCGCCGCCCTTGGCCATGAACAGGAACGAGTACGCGTCCCCGTCGGTCGCGTACAGCTCGACCTGCGCGGGCAGGTTGCTGCCGGTGTTCTTCTCCTCCCACATGGTCAACGGCGCGAGCTGCGAGTAGCGCAGGTTCAGCCGGGTGTACGCGTCGAAGACGCCGCGGCTGATGTGCTCGGCGTCGTTGCCGGAGGTGAGGACGCCCTGGCCGCGCTTGCCCATGACAATCGCGGTGCCGGTGTCCTGGCACATCGGCAGCACGCCACCGGCCGCGATGTTGGCGTTCTTGAGCAGGTCCAGCGCGACGAACCGGTCGTTCGGGCTCGCCTCGGGGTCGTCCAGGATGGCGCGGAGCTGGCGCAGGTGGCCGGGGCGCAGCAGGTGCGCGATGTCGCGCATCGCCGTCTCGGTCAGGAGCCGCAACGCCTCCGGCTCCACCACGAGGAACTCGCGTCCGGCCGCCTCGACCGTGGAGACGCCGTCGGTCGTGAGGAGGCGGTACGGGGTGTCGCTCGGGCCGAGCGGGAGCAGGTCGGTGTAGTCGAAGTCGGGCACGCGTCAAGGGTAGCCGGGCGCCTGCGCGCGCTCTCCGTGCCGGTCCGGGCTGCCCGGCCGGCTAGTCCCGCCTTCGGCTCCTTTAGTCGCCGGCCGGACAGCCCGGACCGGCTCCACGAGCGTGCTCGCCCCCGGCGGCAGGGCAGAGGAGTGGGAGGTCAGTGGCGGTGCTCGAAGTCGATGCCGGAGTAGGTCATCAGCTTCTTGAGCTTGTGCTGGGACTCGACGTAACGGATGGTGCCGCTGCGGGAGCGCATGACGAGCGAGTGGGTCGTGGCGCCGCCGCCGCGGTAGCGGACGCCCTGGAGCAGCTCGCCGTCGGTGACACCGGTCGCGACGAAGAACGCGTTGTCGCCGCCGACCAGATCCTCGGTCGTGAGCACCCGGTCGAGGTCGTGGCCCTGGGCGATCGCGCGGGCGCGTTCCTCGTCGTCGCGCGGCCACAGGCGGCCCTGGAGGACGCCGCCGAGGCACTTGATCGCGCAGGCGGCGGTGATGCCCTCGGGGGTGCCGCCGATGCCCATCATCAGGTCGACGCCGGTGCCGTCCTTGACGGCCATGATCGCGCCGGCGATGTCGCCGTCGGTGATGAACTTGATCCGCGCGCCCGCCTCGCGCACCTGGCGGACGAGGTCCTCGTGGCGCGGCCGGTCGAGGATGCAGACGGTGACGTCCTCGGGGTCGCTGCCCTTCGCCTTCGCGACAGCCTGCACGTTGTACTCGACGGGCGCGGTGACGTCGACGACGTCAGCGGCCTCCGGGCCGGTCGCGAGCTTCTCCATGTAGACGCAGGCGCCGGGGTCGAACATCGTGCCGCGCTCGGAGACCGCGATGACGGCCAGCGCGTTGTTCATGCCCTTGGCGGTGAGCGTCGTGCCGTCGATCGGGTCGACCGCCACGTCGCAGGCGGGGCCGGTGCCGTCGCCGACCTCCTCGCCGTTGAAGAGCATCGGCGCCTCGTCCTTCTCGCCCTCGCCGATGACGACGACACCCCGCATCGAGACGCTGTTGATCATCTTGCGCATCGCGTCGACGGCGGCGCCGTCGGCGCCGTTCTTGTCGCCGCGCCCGACCCAGCGGCCGGCCGCCATGGCGGCGGCCTCGGTGACGCGGACGAGCTCGAGCGCGAGGTTGCGGTCAGGGGCTTCGGTCGGCATGGCGTGATCCTAATGAGTCGGAGCCGGTCCCCCGCGAGGGACCGGCTCCGTTGAGTGCGGGGTGGCTACAAGCCGCCGCGGCGGCGCCCGCCGGCGAAGACGTTGAACAGCAGCACGATCACCGCCACCACGAGCAGGATGTGGATGAGGCCGCCGCCGACGGTGCTGATCATGCCGAGGAGCCAGAGGAGCAGCAGGACCGCGATGATCGCCCAGAGCATGGTGTGCCTCCGTTGCCGGGCCCCGGCCGCCGGGGCGTCTCTTGCGCAGAGGGATTCCCCGTAGGCTGGCTTCCCAACCGGGCCAGAGGGAGGAACGCCGCCGATGTTCGACGCCGCCCGGACCGACGCCGCGGGACGGCTCGGGCTCGACCCGGACGCGGTGCCCGGCGGCATCTACCACCTGCTCAACGGCATCGTCGTGCCGCGGCCGATCGCCTGGGTGTCCACGCGGTCCGCGGCGGGCGTCGACAACCTCGCGCCGCACTCGTACTTCACGATCTCGTCGGTCATCCCGCCGGTGGTGCAGTTCACGTCGGTGGGGTTCAAGGACTCGCTGCGCAACGCGCGGGAGACGGGGTCGTTCGTCGTCTCCGTCTGCACGCGCGCGCTGGCCGACCAGGTCAACGTGACGGCGGTGCCGTTCCCGCCGGAGGAGAGCGAGTTCGACGCGGCGGGGCTGACCCGCGAGCCGGCCGAACGCGTCCAGGCGTGCCGGGTGGCGGAGTCGCCGGTGTCGATCGAGTGCGAGCTGGCGGCCGTGCAGGAGTTCGGGGCGGCGACGGTGGTGTTCGGCCGCGTCGTGTGGGTGGCGGTGAAGCCGGAGGTGCTGCGCGGGGACCGGGTCGCGATCGACCTGCTCGACCCGGTCGCGCGGCTCTCGGGCGCCGACTACTCGACCATCGGCGAGGTGTTCTCGATCAGGCGGCAGAGCCACGAGGAGTGGCAGGCCGCGCGGGAGGAGGCACGGTGAAGCAGTCCGACCGGGCCGCGGCGACGCGCAACGCGATCCTGCTCGCGGCGCGCGAGGTGTTCACGACCGCGGGGTTCAGCGACGCGAACATCGCCGACGTCGTCACGCGCGCCGGCGCGTCCGTCGGCTCGCTCTACCACCACTTCGGCGGCAAGGCCGACCTGTACCTCGCGCTGTTCGAGGACTACGAGCAGCGCCAGGAGCAGCGGGCGACGGCGGCGGTCGCGCAGGCGCGCGCGGGCGGTGACGCGTCGGCGATCGACCTGTTCGTCGTCGGCGCGCGGGCGTACCTGCGTGGCTGCTGGGAGGAGCGCGAGCTGGCCCGGCTGTTCCTCGCCGGCGGCGGCCCGGCCGGGTCGGAGCTGCTGGGGCGCAAGCGGTTCCGGCAGTGGGCGCGGCTCAACGAGCGGCTGCTCGGCTCGTACGAGGAGCCCGGCGGGCCGTCGCAGGAGGCGCTGGTGCTGGTGCTGACGACGGTGGTCGCGGAGGCCGGGCACGAGGTGGCGGTGTGCGACGAGGAGGAGCGGGCGATGCGGCTCGCCGACGACGTGCTGACGCTGATCGGGCGGATGGCCACGGTCTCGGTATGAGCGCGCACGACGACCTGCTGGCGCGCCGCGCCGACTACCCGATCCTCGCGAGCAAGACGTACCTCATCAACAACTCGCTCGGCGCGATGCACCGCGGCGTCCACGACGGCCTGCGCGCCTACGCCGACCTGTGGGAGACCCGCGGCGTCGAGGCGTGGAACGAGTGGCTGCCGGAGATGACCCGCGTCGCCGACCTCGTCGGCGAGGTGATCGGCGCGCCGCCGGGGACCGTCGTGATGCACCAGAACGTCGCGGCGTTGCTGGCAGCGGTGGTGTCCTGCTTCGACTTCTCCGGCCCGCGCAACCGGGTCGTGACGACCGCGCTGGACTGGCCGGGGTCGCACTACCTGTGGACCGAGCACGGCCGGTACGGCGCCGACCTGGTCGTGGTGCCGAGCGACGACGGGATCGGCGTCGACGCGCAGCGGGTCCGCGACGCGATCGACGAGCGCACGCTGGTCGTGTCGGTGTCGCACGTGCTGTTCAAGTCGGCGTTCGTCATGGACGTGGCGCCGATCGTGGCGCGGGCGCACGAGGTCGGCGCGGTCGTCGTGCTCGACTCGTACCAGGCGGCGGGGACGCTGCCGTTCTCGGTGACCGACCTCGACGTGGACTTCTGCGTCGGCGGGTCGGTGAAGTACCTCTGCGGCGGCCCCGGCAACGGCTGGCTCTACGTCTCGCCGCGCCTCGCCGAGACGCTGCGGCCGGCGACGGTCGGGTGGTTCGGGCACGCGCGGCCGTTCGGGTTCGAGTGGGCGGCGGTGGAGTACGCGCCGGGCGTGGCGCGGTTCGCCGGCGGGACGCCGGGGGTGCCGGCGGCGTACGCGGCGGTGCCGGGGTACCGCGCCGTTCTGGATGTCGGGATCGAGCGCATCCGCGAGCGGTCGCTGTCGCTGACGCAGCCGCTGCTGGAGGGGGCGCTGGCGCGCGGGTTCACGGTGCGGTCGCCGCACGACCCGGTGCGGCGCGGCGGGCACGTGACGATCGACCCGGGCGACTCGGAACGCGTGCACGACGAGCTGCTGCGCCGCGGCTTCGTCGTGGACCACCGGCCGGGCGTGGGCGTGCGCGTCGGGCCGCACTTCTACAACTCCGCCGACGAGTGCACCGCGATCCTCGACGAGATGGCCGCCATCCGTACTGGCGCATAGTCAGTCTGTCGGTATATAACGACGGCATGCAAGAGCCGACGTTCCTGATCCTCACCGCGCTCGCCGCCGAGCCGCGCCACGGGTACGGCGTCCGCCAGGAGGTCGAGCGCGCCTCCGGCGGCCGGGTCGTGCTGCGCCCCGGGACGCTGTACGCGGCCCTCGACCGGCTGGTCGCCGACGGCCTGGTCGCCACCGACCGCGAGGAGGTGGTCGACGGGCGGCTGCGCCGGTACTACCGGCTGACCGGCGCCGGCGCGGACGCGCTCGATGTCGAGGCGACCCGCCTCGCGGCGAACGCCGCGCTGGCCCGCCGCCGGCTCCGCGCCCGGGCGAGGCTGGTATGAGCGCCCTCGACCGCTGGTGCGCGCTGGCGGCACGCGCGTACCCGTCGCCGGAACGGCGGGCCGAGGTGCTGGCGACGCTGCTCGACGCCAACGACGGCCGCCGCCGGCCGCGGCCCGGCGACCTGTTCGACGTGGTCCGGCACGGGCTGGCGGCGCGGCTGCGCGCCTGGCCGGCGTCCGAGCCTGCGGCGCGGTGGGCCGACGCGGCCGCCGTCGCGGCGGTGGGCGCGTTGACGATCCTGGCCGCGATCGCGGCGGGCACGGCGTTGCGGCTGGCGTCGGTGACGCTGCGGCACGGGCTGCCGCAGTACGGGCCGCGCACGATCGCCGGTGCGGCGGTGGCGGCGGCGGCCGGGGTGGCGTTGCTCGCGGCCGTCTACGCGGGCCGGGTCCGCCTCGCGCGGCGGCTCGCCGTGCTGGGCGCGGTGGCGGGCGGCGGCGCGGTGGCGGTGGCGTTCGTGACCGACGCATGGCGCCCGCCGGCGCCGTCGTTCGCGGCGGTGCTCGTGCTCGCGGCGTCGGGACTGCTGGCGTTGCTGTTGGGCACGGACGTGGTGGCGCGGTCGGCGCGGGTCATGCCGGCGCGGGCGTGGTGGCGGGTGGCCGCTCTGGCGCTGGCCGTCGCGGTGGGGATCGGCGAGCAGGCGGCGAGCGTCACCTGGCCGTACAACCCCCGCCACACCGAGATCGCCCTGGTGACCTACGCCGCCGTCAGCGGCCTGCTCCTGCTGCTGTCCCTGCCGTTGTGGGCGTTCGCGCCGAAGGTGGTGGCCGGCGCGGCGCTGCTCGCGACGCCGGCGGCACCGGTCGGGCTGCTCGTCGTCTCGACGGAGTGGCGCGTGACCGGTCGCGGCACCGGAGCCACGCCGCTGCTGGCCGCGGGCGTGGCGCTGGCGACGCTGGTGCTCGCTCGCACGGCACTGCGGGCGGGGCGGACGGGGCCTCCGGGTCCCGCTAGTCCCGCTTCGCTCCTTTAGTCGCGGGACCCGGAGGCCCCATCCGCCCCGCTCGGAGAGCGGACGGCGTCGAGGCGGGCGCGGGCGCCGTCGAGCCAGTCCTGGCAGGTGCGGGCGAGCGCCTCGCCGCGCTCCCACAGCGCGAGGGACTCCTCGAGCGAGAGTCCGCCCGCCTCCAGGCGGCGGACGACGTCCTCGAGCTCGGCCCGCGCCTCCTCGTACGACTGCTCCTCCGCCATGGCACGAGACAATCGCAGAATGCGAGTGCGCCGCGCGACTCCCGACGATGCCCCCGAGCTGGTCCGGCTGCGGGGGGTGATGTTCGACGCGATGGGCGTCGACCACGCGGCGGAGCCGGAGTGGCCGGCCGCGTGCGAACGCGTGCTGCGCGACCGCCTCGCGTCGGGCGAGATGGCGGCGTTCGTGGTGGACGGCGACGGCGGCGGGCTGGCGGCGGGCGGCGTCGGGATGGTGGCGCAGCGGCTGCCGTCGCCGCGGAACCCGAACGGCCTGCACGGCTACGTGCAGTCGATGGCGACGGACCCGGCGGCGCGGCGGCGCGGGTACGCGCGAGAGGTGTTCGCGGCGTTGCTGGAGTGGTTCGCCGAACGCGGCGTGGGGTCGGTGGACCTGCACGCGACGGAGGCGGGGGCGGCGTTGTACCGGCAGTTCGGGTTCAGCGAGCCGCGGCACCCGACGCTGGGGTGGCGCGCGCCACGGTGACGTCGAGGCCGCCGGTGCCGAGACGGATCGCGAGCGCGTCGCCGGCGGCGACCCCGGCGGCGTCGGAGACGACGTGGCCGGCGGCGTCCTGCACGATCGCGTAGCCGCGGTCCAGCGTGGCCTTGGGGGAGAGCGCGGTGACGGTGGCGAGCGCGGCGGCGACGTCGCGGGCGTGCTGGTCGAGGCAGTGGGCGAGGACGCGGCGGCTGCGTTCGGCCAGCGAGGTGACCTCGGCGGCGCGGGCGTCGAGCGCGGCCTCCGGCGCGGCGAGCGAGGGGCGGCTGCGGACGGCGTCGACGAACGCGCGCTCGCGCTCGACGCGGGCGTCGACGCAGCGCCAGGCGCGGCGGCGCAGCCCGGTGACGAGCTCCTGCTGCTCGGCGACGTCCGGCACGACGAGCTTGCCGGCGTCGGTGGGCGTGGAGGCGCGGACGTCGGCGACGAGGTCGAGCAGCGGCCGGTCCTGCTCGTGGCCGATCGCGGAGACGACGGGCGTGCGGGCGGCGGCGACGGCGCGCAGCAGCGTCTCGTCGGAGAACGGCAGCAGCTCCTGCACGTCGCCGCCGCCGCGCGCGACGACGATGACGTCGACCTCCGGCTGCCGGTCCAGCGACTCGATCGCGGCGACCACCTCGGTGACGGCGTACGCGCCCTGCACGGCGACCTCGCGGACCGCGAACGTCACCGCCGGCCAGCGGCGGCGGGCGTTCTCCACGACGTCGTGCTTGGCGTCGGACTCGCGGCCGCAGACCAGGCCGACGGCGCGGGGGAGGAACGGCAACGGCTTCTTCCGTGCGGGATCGAACAGGCCCTCCTGCGCGAGCAGCGTGCGGAGGCGTTCGAGGCGGGCGAGCAGCGCGCCGAGGCCGACCGGGCGGATCTCCAGCGCGTCGAGGGACAGGGTGCCGCGCGTCATGAACCAGTGCGGTCGCGCCTGGAGCACCACCTGCTGTCCCTCTGCCAGCGGCGGGTCGCAGGCGGCCAGCACGGCGCCGGCGACGCCGACGGTCATGGACACCTCGGCGGCCGGGTCGCGCAGGCTCAGGAACGTGCGGCCGGGACGGCGGGCCAGGTTGGTGACCTGCCCCTCGACCCAGATGGTGCCGAGGCGGCCGATCCACTCACCGATCTCGCGGGAGACCTTGCGGACCGGCCACGGCTCCTCGGCGCTCGACGGCTGCGGCACGCCGCCGAGCGTACGGCGTCAGCCGTTGGCGACCTTGGCGATGCGGTTCTCGATCATGGTGAGGACCGGGAGCCGGTGCGCGTGGGCGCGCTCGTAGTCGCGGAGCTGCACCAGCGCGACCGGGTCGAGCCGCACCAGCCGGGACCGGAGCTGGCCGATCGTCAGGTGGTCGAAGTCCTCGAGCGGGAGCTGGTCGTGGGTCAGCGTCGCGCCCGGCGTCGCCTCCTCGACCGCCTCGACGACCTCGTCGGAGAGTCCGAACGGCTCCACGACCTCGGCCACGTCCGGCACCCGCTCCTCGGCCTCCGGCGCCGGCGGCGTGGCGGTCTGCCGCGGCTCGGGGCGGTGGCGCCAGCGGGCGACGATCGTCTCGCCGCGGTTGGTCAGCTCCTCGTACGTCCGCTCAACGGTCTCGCGCGCGGTCGCGACGAACGCGAGCCCGCGCAGCGGCAGCGTGGACAGGCCGGAGATGCCGCCGGGGATGCCCTTCGGGAGGTGCTTCGCGCGCTCCATCCCGGCGGCGACGAGCCCGATGCCGGCCCGGACGGGCGGCGGCAGCACGCTGTCGCGGCGTTCGGTGCGTTCGGCCTGGTCGACGGGCGGCATAGCGGAACCTCCGGGGTGTACGGGTGCGGCGCGGTCGTCGTGCCCGTTGGCGAGCCCGGCTAACCGCGCCTCCGTAGACTGTGGTGGTGACCGGAACCCGCCGCGTGCTCCTCGCCCGGCCGCGCGGCTACTGCGCCGGCGTCGACCGGGCGGTGCAGACCGTCGAACGCGCCCTCGAGGTCCACGGCGCGCCGGTCTACGTGCGCAAGCAGATCGTCCACAACGCCCACGTCGTGCGGCGGCTGGAGTCGCTCGGCGCGGTGTTCGTGGAGGAGGCGACCGAGGTCCCCGGGGGCGCGGTCTGCGTGCTGTCCGCGCACGGCGTGGCGCCGACGGTCTACGCCGAGGCGGCGGAGCGGTCGTTGCGCGTCATCGACGCGACCTGCCCGCTCGTGACGAAGGTGCACGTGGAGGCGCGGCGGTTCGCCGAGGACGACTTCGACATCCTGCTGATCGGCCACGAGGGGCACGAGGAGGTCGTCGGCACGACCGGCGAGGCGCCGGCGCACATCCGGCTGGTCGACGGCGTCGCCGACGTCGCGACGGTGGAGGTCCGCGACCCGGAGAAGGTCGCGTACCTGTCGCAGACGACGTTGTCGGTGGACGAGACGAACGCCGTGGTGTCGGCGCTGCGCGAGCGCTTCCCGGCGTTGCAGGGGCCGCCGTCCGACGACATCTGCTACGCGACGCAGAACCGGCAGACCGCGGTGAAGCGGATCGCGGCGGAGTCGGACCTGGTGCTCGTCGTCGGCTCCCGCAACTCCTCGAACTCCGTGCGCCTGGTCGAGGTGGCGCGCGACGCGGGCGCGGCGGCGGCGTACCTCGTGGACGACGCCGGGCACATCGACGAGGCGTGGCTGGCGGGCGCGACGACGGTCGGCGTGACGTCCGGCGCGTCGGTGCCGGAGGACCTGGTCGCGGACGTGCTGGCCTGGCTGGCGGAGCGCGGCTACGGCGACGTGACCGAGGTCAACGCCGCGGAGGAGCACCTGCTGTTCGCGCTGCCGCAGGAGCTGCGGCGGGACCTGCGCGCGGCTCAGCCGCGGTAGGACGAACGCCGCCAGAGGGCGATGGCGGCGGCGAGGCCGGTCGCGATCAGCAGCGCCGGGGCCTTGGTGACGAGCGCGGTCATCAGCTCGAGCACCTGCTGCTTCACGAACGAGCCGCCGATCGTGGTGCGGCTGCCGAGGTTCGCGGCGAAGGCCAGCGCGACGTAGGCGAGCGGCGGGATGACGACGGCGGCGAGCAGGTCCTCGCGGTGCACCTTGTACGCCGCCACCGCGCAGCCGAGCACGAACAGCACCGCGAACGCCGCCCGCAGCCCCTCGCCGGTCAGCACGTCGATGGTGCCGCCCACGATCCCGAAGCCGAGCGCGACGGCCACGGCGCCGGCGGCGGTGAGGCCGCGGGTGTCGGCGAGGCGTTCGGCGGGGGAGTGGGCACGCGCGGTCCGGAACGGGGTGTGCGGCGTCGCGGTCATCGGTGCTCCACGGGTCGGGCTGCCTCCCGACGGTAACTGCCCGGATGCGCGGCGTCGAACACCTCGGCGATGCCCGGCGTGTCAGGCCAGGCCGGCGGCCCGGCGCAGCTCCTCGTCGACGAACAGCTCCTGCTCGGCGCCGGCCGGCATCACGACGACCGGCCGCACGGCGGCGGCGGACTCGACCAGCTCCGGGCGTTCGAGCTGGCGGGGGGTGACGTCGACCTGCTCGGCGGCCTTGAGCTCGTCGTCGGAGACGCGGTACTCGGCGAGCTTGCGCGCCGACACCAGCACGCGGGTCTCCATCGAGCCGACGGTCTTGTTGTACGCGTCGACCGCGGACTTGAGGTTGCGGCCGAGGCCGGCGAAGTGGCCGCCCATCGTGGAGAGGCGCTCGTACACCTCGCGGCCGAGCATGGCGATGTCGCGGGCGTCGCGCGCCAGCGCCTCCTGCCGCCAGCCGAACGCCACGCTGCGCAGCAGCGCGATGAGCGTCGTCGGCGTGGCGACGATCACCGAGCGCTCGGCGCCGTACTCGAGCAGGTCGGGCGCGCCGTCGAGCGCGGCGGACAGCAGCGCCTCGCCGGGGAGGAACAGCACGACGAAGCCGGGCGTGTCCTCGACCTTGGCGGCGTACGCCTTCTTGGCGAGCGAGTCGATGTGCGTGCGGACGTGCCGGCCGTGCCGGGCCAGGGCGGTCCGCAACGTCGCCTCGTCGGCGCAGTCGACCGTCTCCAGGAACCCGTCCAGCGGGCACTTGCTGTCGACGATCACGTGCCGGTTGCCGGGCAGGTGGACGACGAGGTCGGGGCGGAGCGAGCCGTCGGCGCCGGCGAACGTCACCTGCTCCTCGAAGTCGCACCGGTCGCTCATGCCGGCCAGCTCGACGGCGCGGCGGAGCTGGAGCTCGCCCCACTGCCCGCGCGCCTGCGGCTTGCGCAGGGCGGTGACGAGCGCGGCGGTCTCGGTGCGGAGCTGCTCGGAGGAGCGCTGCACCTGGCTGACCTGCTCCACGATCTGCCGGTACGCGCCCTCGCGCTTGGCCTCCAGCGCGCGCGCCTGCGCGTCCAGCTTGGCCAGCTCCTCGCGGATCGGCCCGACCAGCGCGGCGACCGCCTGCTCGCGCTTGGCCAGGTCGCCCTCGGCCTGGGTGGTCTGCGTCTTCAGCGTGTCGCGGGCGAGCTCGAGGAACTGCCGCATGTTCGCGTCGAGCTGGCGCGCCGACGCGGCCTCGAACGTCTCCTTCAACGCCGCCTCGCTGCGTTCGAGCAGCGCGACCTTCTCGGCGGCCTGCGCCCGCTCGTACTCCAGCGCCGTCTCGGCGCGGGCGACGTCGGCGCGCAGCGCCGCGGCCTGCGCGGCGGCGGCGGAGCGCGCGCCCGCGAGGTCGCCGCGCGCGCCCGCGAGCTCGCGGGTCAACGCAACGATCCGGCCACGGGTGAGCAACACCCCTGTCGCCACGCCCACCAGGACGCCGACGATCGTCAGCAGAGCGGTCATGGACCGATGCTGGCAAAGGGGTGGGGCGAACGTGCGGAGGCGCGCCAGGGGCCGGATGGGTGTCGCGGCGTTGCTCGCGGCGGTCGCGCTGGCCGGATGCGACCCGATCGGCACCGCGGAGCCGCCCGTGGCGACCCCGACGGGGCCGCTGCCGGTCGTGACGATGCGGACGCGGCGCGACGGCGCCGACGAGCGGGGGCTGCGCTGGGAGGCGTACTTGCCGGTGCTGGCGGGGCTGGCGCCGGACGCGACGGCCCGCGCCAACGAGGGGCTGGCGGCGTTGTACGCGGACCTGCGGGAGCGGGCGCACGAGTTCCGGGTCGACGACGGCGACGCCGGGCCGATGACGTACCGGATCGAGCCGGAGCTGGCGCGCGCGGACGAGCGGTACGTGACCGTCGTGGTGCGGACGTACTACGACGAGGTGGGGGGACGGCCCGGCCTGACGGCCGTGCAGACGTACGTGGTGGAGCGCGCGACGGGTTCCCGGGTCACCCTGGGCAGCCTGCTGGAGCGGGAGGCCGGGGCGCGGACGCTCGTCGCGATGAGCGGCCACCTCCACGAGCGGCTGCCGGTCGTGCTCGGCGGCGGGCGGTGGGGGTCGGTGCCGGAGGTGGACGCGGCGGTGGAGCCGGCGCCGGCGCGGTTCGCGGCGTTCGTGCCGCTGCCGGAGGGGCTCGCGGTGCTGGTCGTGCTCGGCCGCGACGACGTGCCGCGGCCGGTGTCGGTCGTGGTGCCGTGGCGGGTGCTCGGCGACGTGGTCGTGGCGGAGCCGCCGGCGGGCGACGCCGACCCGGAGTACGTCGACGGGCGGCTGCCCGACGCCGGCGAGCGCGGGCCGCTCGCGGCGGCGGCCGGGCCCGGGGCGGAGCGGGTGCTGGTCTCGCAGGTCGTGGGCGACGAGGGCTGGGCGCTGGCGCAGCGGGGCTTCGAGCGCCTCGTGCTGCGCCGCGGCGTCAAGACGGTCCAGCCGCAACGCTGGCGGGTCGTGGACCGCGGACCGCACGCCGGCTGCGCGAGCCTGCCCGAGCCGGTGCGGGCGTCGTTCGCGCTGCGCTGCCCGGACTAGACCGCGAAGCGGATGTTCATGACGTCGCCCTCGGCGACGGCGTAGTCCTTCCCCTCGACGCGCAGCCGCCCGGCCGCCTTCGCGGCGTCCCACGAGCCGGCCGCGACCAGGTCGTCGTAGCCGACGACCTCCGCCCGGATGAAGCCGCGTTGCAGGTCGGAGTGGATCGCGCCCGCCGCTTCCGGCGCCTTCGCGCCCCGGCGCACCTCCCAGGCCCGCGACTCGTCCTCGCCGGCGGTGAGGAACGTCAGCAGCCCGAGCATCCGGTACGCCGACTCCACGACGAGCGGCAGCGCCCCCGTCGTCACGCCGAACTCCGCGAGCAGCTCGGCCGCCTCCTCCGGCGCCATGCCGCCGACCTCGGCCTCCAGCCGGGCCGGCACCGCGAGGCCCTCGGCGTCGGGGTGGACCGTCGCGGCCAGCTCGGCGGCGAGTGGCGCGGCGTCCGCGGCGCCCTCGTCGTCGACGTTGAGGACGACGACGGCGGGCTTCAACGTCAGCGGCGCGAAGTTGCGGAACACCGTCAGCTCGTCCTCGTCCCACTGCTCCGCGCGCAGCGTGCGGCCGGAGTCGAGCACCGCCTTGGCGCGTTCGAGCAGGGCCACCTCGGCGGCGGCCTTCTTGTCGCCGACGCGGACCTTGCGCGCCGCCTTGTCCGCCGCCGACGACAGCGACGTGAGGTCGGCGAGCGTCAGCTCCAGCATCAGGTCGGCGAGCTCGGCGCGCGGGTCGGCGTCGCCGCCGTACGCGCGCACGACGACCGCCAGCGCGTCCGCCTCGCGCAGCGCACCGAGCGTCTGTCCGGACAGCCCTTCGCCGGCGCCGGAGCCCTTGGCCAGCCCGGCCACGTCGGTGAACTTGAGCTGCGCGTAGACCGACTTCTTCGACGCGTGCAGCCGCGACAGCACGTCGACCCGCTCGTCGGGGACGGGCACGATCGCGAGGTTCGCCTTGCCGCCGCCGGCCGACGACGCGCCGGCGTGCGTGAGGGCGTTGAAGAACGTCGTCTTGCCGCTGTACGGCGCGCCCGCGATCCCGACCTGCTTCACAGGCGTGGACCCTACAGACCGAACCAGTCGCGGGTGAGCTCCAGCCACAGGCCGGTGCCGGCCCAGCGGCCGAGCGGCGCGACGTGCGCGCGGATCTCGGCGTCGGTCATCGACTCGCGGCCGAGCAGGCGGGGGAGCTTCGCGCGGACCCAGGAGTCGATCGCCAGCCCGCGGGGGCGGCCGAGCAGCCCGAGCATCCCCTCGGCCGCGTACGGGCCGAACCCGCGCAACGCCCTGATCTCTCCCAGCACGTCGTCGTCGGACAGCGCCGGGTCGAACCACCGGTCGGTGCCGAGGTCGCGGTACCGCGTCGCCAGCTCCACGAACGCCCGCGCCCGGTACCCCGCCCGCACCACGTCGGTGAGGTGCGCCTCGCCGGCCGCCGCCACCGCCTCCGGCGTCGGGAACGCCCGCTCGCCGGCCGGACCCTCCGCGCCGAGCGAGTCGACCAGGCGGCGGCACATCAGCCGGGTCAGCGCCCACGAGCAGTTCGTGGTCGCGAGCGTCTTGGCTAGGTCCTCGAACACCTCCGGCGACCGCAGCAGCCGGCCCAGCCCGCTCGCCGGCACCCAGGCCAGCTCCGGGACCGACGCGCAGTGGTCGTAGAGCTCGGTCAGGTCGTCGTCCAGCGCGAGCATCCGCCGGAGCTGCGCCTTGACCGCGACCCGGTCGTCGCACGACCCGTGCACGCGGCCCCACGACGCCTCCAGGCGGCCTGACCGTTCGCGCACCGACACCGTCAACGGCCCCGCGTCCGGCAGCGCGAGCGTGCGGTGCAGCGTGCGGGTGCGTTCGTCGAACGCCGTCGGCGCGAGCTGGCACCAGCCGTGGCTCGTCACCGTCCGCGCCAGGTCGAAGCCCGGCGGGACCGGGCCGAGCGACATCCGCCCCTCGCGCCGCAGCTCCGCGCCGGGCGGGACGTCGCCCTGGACGCCCGGCTCCCGCAGCGCCGCCTCGGCCTCCGCGCCCACCCGTCAGGCCCCGTAGCCCCAGGAGGCGAGGATGCGTTCGAACTCCGGCAGCACCGTCCGCCACCCCTCCGGCGAGACCCGCAGGAACGCGAGGAACGTCTCGCCGCCGTGCTGGATCGCCACCACGCGCATCCGCACCTGCGTCCCCTCCTGCGTCCGGGTGCCGTCGAAGTACCAGCCCCGCTCGTCGCCGACGCGGATCGGGGAGTACGGCGACGAGATGCGCATCGCGTACGACGGCACGGTCAGCGTCCGCCGCAGGTACGTCTGGAACTCCTCGCTGTCGATCGCGTGGCGGTCGCTGGTGGTGCGTTCGACGGTGACCGTCGCGATGCGGCCGTCGGGCGTGACCCGGCGCAGCAGCGAGTCGAGCACCACCGTCTCCGCGCTGCGCGCGGCCACGTGGTAGGCGCTCCACGCGCGCGGCAGCGTCGCGTGCCAGGCGTGCTCGTCCGACTCCGTCGGCTGCGAGACGTAGCGCACCGACCCGTCGCGGCCGCGCGGCAGCGTGTCCGTGTCCGCCGGGCGGCGGAGGCGTTCGGTGACGGCGTCGCTCGCCCGCTTGCGGACGGCGTCGAGCCGGCTCGGCGTCCGCCGCGCGTGCACGACCGCCACCGCCCCGACCAGCGTCACCAGCCCGAGCACCACCGCGACGACGACACCCGCCACGACGATGCCGCGCTGCTTCGGCGGCTGCGGCGGCGGCAGCGGGTCGTAGAACGACGGCGGGACGTTGAGACCCTCGCTCACGACGCCTCCCACTCCCGGCGCAGCACCGCCATCCGCACCATGTCGACGTACCGGCCGGCGACCCACGCGTGCTCGCGCAGCCGGCCCTCCTCCACGAACCCGGCGGCGGCGTAGGACCGCAGCGCGCGCTCGTTCGTCGACGTCGTCTCCAGCCAGACCCGGTGCAGGTTGCGGTGCGTGAACCCGAACTCCAGCAGCATCCGCAGCACCTCCCGGCCGTACCCGCGGCCGCGGTGCTCGGGGGCCAGCACCAGGCCGACCTCGGCGTTCCGCGAGAGCGGGTCGAACGAGAACATCGTCGCCCGCCCGACCAGCTCGCCGTCGCGGGTCTCGACCGCCCACTCGGCGGCGCGTTCCGGGTCGGCCACCAGGCGGTCCATGTACGCGACGAAGTCCGCGTACGCCCACGGGAACGCCGGCTTGTCCGACGTGTCGCCCCACGTGTCCAGCGCCGTGCGCCACTCGTAGATCGCCGGGTAGTCCTCCGGCCGGACCGCCCGCAACGTCACCCGCTCGCCCGTGATCACGCGCCCGCCAGCTCATCGATGCGCCGCGCCAGCGCGACGTCGTACTCCGTGACGCCGCCCGCGGTGTGCGTCCAGCAGGCGAACGTCACGTCCCGGTACCGCACGTCCATGTCCGGGTGGTGGTCCAGCTCCTCCGCCACCGCGGCCACGGTGTTGACGAGCGCGATCGCCTCCGGGAACGACGCGGCGGTGACCGTGCGCCGCAGCCGCCCGTCCTCGTGCGCCCACCCGTCGAGCCCGGCCGCGGCGACCTCGGCGTCGGTCAGCGGGTCGCGCGTCATGCGGGCAGCGTACGGTGCCTCGCGTGGCGGCGGTGGTGGTCGGCGCGGCGATCCTGGACGGGACGCCGCCGGGGTGCCGGGTGCTCGTGACCCAGCGCGCCGAGCCGCCGCACCTGGCCGGGCTGTGGGAGTTCCCCGGCGGCAAGGTGGAGCCGGGGGAGAGCGACGTCGCGGCGCTGGTGCGCGAGTGCCGGGAGGAGCTCGCCGTCGAGGTCGCCGTGGGCGACCGGCTCGGCACGGACCTGGTGCTGCACGGGCCGCGCGGCGAGTGGGTGCTGCGGGTGTTCCTGGCGCGGATCGTGGCGGGCGAGGTGCGGCTGGTCGAGCACACGGACGCCCGGTGGCTGTCGGCAACGGAGCTGGACGACGTGCCGTGGATCGAGGCGGACGCGCCGCTGGTCGAGGCGCTACGCGCGCTGCTGGGCGGCTAGAGCGCCTCGGCGTCGAGCTGCCGCAGCCAGTCGGCGGCCATCTCGCCGACGCTCATGAAGTACCGCGCGTGCGTCCGCCGCAGCGCCTCCTTGGTCGGTGCGCTGAGGACGACGACCTCGATGTCGGGGTCCGCGCGGTGCAGCCGCTCGACGCGGAACCGCTCCGTCAGCGCCTCGCGCTCGTCCTCGAACGCCTCCTCCCGGAGCAGCCGGCCCCGCGGCCGGTCGTACACGAGGAGGTAGTGCACCATGCGCCTCACTGTAGGTCCTCCACGATGTCCGCGAAAGTGCGGAGCAGGCCCGCCACGCCCCGGTCGAGGGCCGCGCTGGCTGCCTCCAGGGAGCGGGTCCGCTCGTCGGAGGCTCCGCTCCATGGAGCCTCCATCCCCTCCTGGAGGACGACTTCGAGCTCCTCGTACGACGCGGTCAGCCGGGCCAGGGTCTGGACCGACTCCCAGAACGCGGCGCGGGTCTTGGCGCCCGGGACGAGGCGGTCCGGCTCGGGCGGCGCGTCGCCGTAGCGGATCCCGCGGCCCCATACGTCACCGAGCCGTTCCACGATCTGCGCCCACTGGTCCTGGTGCCAGGTCCGTACCTGGATCTCGACCGGCACGTCGAGCACGCTGGCCACGACGTGCACCGCGCGGTACCCGGCGACCGGTTCGGCGCGGCGGTCCTTGACCTTCGGCGCGCGCGCGGCGTCGGCGAACTCCGCCACCACGCGCCGCACGATCTCGTCCTGCTCGCGGCGCGTGCCGTGGAACACGATGCGGGCTCCGGCGATGTCCTGGACGCCCTTGACTTCATCCCGCGCTCGCGGCGGAGCTTGTCGACGAGGACCGCCGTCGTCTTGATGCGCGTCGCGGGCTCGAACCCGAGCGCCACCAGCCGCTGCCGGGCCTGTGCCAGCGCCTCCTGGTACGCGCTCAGGACCGCGAGGAGCAGGGCGTTGTCGTCGTCGCCGATCTCGTCAGCGGCCGCGAGCCGCTCGCCGAGGCGGTCCAGCGCGGAGCGCGAGACCGGCAGCGGCGACATGCCTGGGCACGCTAGTCAGGCGCGGCGCCGCCGCGCTGTCGCTGTCCACAGGGCCGCGACGACCGTGACGGCCGCTGCCGGGAGCGGCCAGGGGAGGCGGGCCGGCCGGTGGCGCGGGACGTCGGCGAGCGGCGCGGCCGCGCCCGTCTCGGGTGGCGCGGACGAAGGGGCGGCCGCTGCGGGCGGCGCGGTCGCGGCGGCGCGCGGCGACCGCGTGACCCGCGGCGCGGGCGGCGCCGCCGGGGTGGCGGTCCGCGTCGCTACGGGCCTGCGGCGGCGGGCGGGCGGCGTTGCGGGGATCGTCGCGGGCGGCGTCGACGGCGGCGGCGCCCAGTGCGTCCAGCGCGGCGCGGGCGCGCCCTTCACCTGCGCCGAGTCCGGCGACACCATCAGCGACGACTCGTCCACCGCCTCGAACGCGCTCGCCGGGACGGCCTTGAGCTGGTCCAGCAGCGCGGTCGGCCAGGCGTCTCGCGCATCGCCCTGGAAGTACCAGTCGGAGCCGTTGTCGGCGAGCAGCAGGCCGTACGTCTTCATCGCGTTGAGGACGACCTGAGTGTCGGAACGCAGGCCCGCGACGGAGTACGACGCCTTGAGGCGGAAGCGCGCGCCCATCGGGGGGAGGTTCGCGTCGTTGGCGGCGCCGGCCTGGTGGCGCGCCGGCCACAGGTACGAACGGTCCGTGCGCTGCACGGTGAAGCGCACGGCGTGGTCGACGTGCCCCGCCTGCACCTCGTCCAGCCGCAGCAGGCCGGGCAGGACCGGCAGCCCGGCCGCGTCGGCGGAGGTCCACCCGGCGGGACGGAGGGCGTTGGAGCGCAGGTCCCACGTCGCGCCGGAGCCGGCCGTCCAGCCGGACGCCGTGTGCTGCGTGTACCAGGTCTCGTAGAGGCGGCAGGTGCCGGTGTCGACGACGACGGTGTGCATGTCGCCGCCGCTGCCGACGCCGCCCTCGATCGGCGTGTCCGGCCCGAGCGGGTAGGGCCCCGGGTCGCTCTCGTCGGCGTAGTCGAACGCCACCGTCACCTTGGCGTGCGACGACGGCACGACCTGGAACGGGATGCCGTACGGCACGTTCGGGTCGCCGGACGGGCCGAAGTCGGGGTGCAGCCGCTTGGTGGCGCCGCCGGCGCTGCCGACCCACGCGGCGGAGCGGGCGTGGACGGGGAGCTTCGACACGTCGGCGTGCCAGACGTTGTCGGCCGGGAACGCCGGGCAGCCGGTGCCGGGCAGCGCCGACGCCGGCGCCGCCCACAGCAGCGGCGGCAGCACGAGCAACGGCAGGAGGCGGCGCACCCTTCCAGTGTCGGCACGGACGCCCCGCCCGCTGAACGTTTCAGTACTGGAGGCTCACGTCGCGCCGCCGCGCCCGCACGACCAGGACCACGACCACCGTCTCCGCGAGCAGCATCCCGACCATGGTGGCCGCCTCGGCCAGGTCCTCGTGCCAGTGGTCGCGGGCGTCGCTGCCGTGGACGACGTACCGGCCGTTGTGGCGGACGACGCTCACCGTGCTCTCACCCGCCGGCGCGACGTCGCGCAGCCTGACCTCCTCGACCACCTCGCCGCTGGGCAGCCGGACGTCGCCGGTCGTGAGGCATTCGGCCGGCCCGTCGCAGTCGCTGGCGCGCGGCACGAACGTCCCCCGGATGCCGTGCGACGCGCGGTAGTCGGACGGCATCGACGTCAGCGCGTCGAGGAGGAACCACAGGCAGCCGAACGTCGCCACGGCCACGAACGCGAGGCCGAGGACGCCCTGGAGGCAGCCGAGGCCGATGGCGGTCGCGCTGTCCAGCATCGGGTCGGGCTCGTCGGTCATGGGCGGAAGGGTGCCAGGTCCATCCCCGGGTAGCGCACCGCCATCGCGTCGAGCGTGTCGGGCGTCCAGAACGCGTGCCCGCGGGGCGGGAAGCCGAACAGCAGGAGCTGCCGGTACGACGCGCGCTCCGCGAACGGGTACCACCGCTCGTCGTACGACCGGTCTCCCCACGAGTGCCGGTTCATCCAGTCGTTGGCCCCGGCCCGGTAGTTGGCCTGGAGCGTGAACCGCGCGCCGCGCGGGTCGGTGAAGGCGACGGCGCGGTGGAACGTGTCGACGCTCCACGCCACGACCGTCCCGGCGGGCCCGGCCGCGGCGACCTCGGCGTCGTACAGCTCCGGGCGCTCCTCCGGCATCCACCAGTGCGGGCGCACGGGCAGGTGGTCGGTAAGCGTGCGCGACACGAAGCGGGTCGGGGCGTTCCCGTCGTCGACGTCGGAGAGGTAGACGAACGTCTCGACCTGCCGGAACCGCGGGTCCCGCGACGGCACGAGCGGCGTGTGGTTGAAGAAGTCGCGGTGGTGCGCCTGCACGTAGCCGGCCGCGCCCGCGTACTTCGCCCACGCCTCGCAGGCGTAGAGGCGCACGTCCTCCGTGCCGAGGATCGCCTCCGCGAGCGCGACCACCTTCGGGTGGACGGCGAGCAGCCCGAGCTCCGGCGAGGCGAACGGGAACGTGTCGATGCCGCCGAACTCGTCGTCGCGGAAGCGCGCGTTGCGGGCGGGGTCGGCGTCGTCGTGGAACTCCGCGGCGGTGGGGAAGTGCGACGGCAGCGCGGCCCGCGCCGCGGCGGTCTCCTCGGGCGACAGGAAGGCCGGGAGCACGACGTAGCCGTGCTCGGCCCAGTGGGCGGCGGCGTCCGCGAGCTCCATGGCCGTCTACACTGGCCCGAATCCCCCCGAATGCAACGGAGTTCCCGCATGCCCACGCGCGATGACCTGCGCAACGTCGCGATCGTCGCGCACGTCGACCACGGCAAGACCACGCTGGTCGACGCGATGCTCTGGCAGTCGAACGCGTTCGGCGACCACGCGAACGTCAACGAGCGCGTCATGGACTCGATGGACCTCGAACGCGAGAAGGGCATCACGATCCTCGCGAAGAACACCGCGGTCCGGCACGGCGACCTGACCATCAACATCATCGACACGCCCGGCCACGCCGACTTCGGCGGCGAGGTGGAGCGCGGCCTGTCGATGGTCGACGGCGTCGTGCTGCTCGTGGACGCGAGCGAGGGGCCGTTGCCGCAGACGAGGTTCGTGCTGCGCAAGGCGCTGGCGCTGCACCTGCCGGTCGTCCTCGTCATCAACAAGGTGGACCGCCCGGACGCGCGGATCGCCGAGGTGGTGGACGAGACGTACCAGCTCTTCCTCGACCTCGACGCGACCGAGGAGCAGATCGACTTCCCGATCGTGTACTGCCAGGCGAAGACCGGGCAGGCCAGCCTCACCAAGCCCGCCGACGGCGGGACGCCGGACAGCCCGGACCTCGAGCCGTTGTTCCAGGTGCTGCGCGAGACCATCCCGCCGCCGTCCTACGACGAGACGGCGCCGTTGCAGGCGCACGTCACCAACCTCGACGCGAGCCCGTACCTCGGCCGCCTCGCGCTCTGCCGGATCCACAACGGCGTGCTGCGCAAGGGCCAGCAGGTCGCGTGGTGCCGTACCGACGGCACGGTCGAGCGCGTCAAGGTGAGCGAGCTGCTGCTGACCGAGGCGCTGGAACGCGTCCCGGCCGAGGAGGCGCGGCAGGGCGACATCGTCGCGATCGCGGGCATCCCGGACATCACGATCGGCGAGACGCTGACCGACCCGGAGGACCCCCGGCCGTTGCCGGTCATCACGATCGACGAGCCGAGCCTGTCGATGACGGTCGGCACCAACTCCTCGCCGCTCGCCGGCGAGTCCGGCAAGAAGCTCACCGCGCGGCTGGTGAAGAACCGCCTCGACACCGAGCTGGTCGGCAACGTCTCGATCCGCGTGCTGCCCACCGACCGCCCGGACACGTGGGAGGTGCAGGGCCGCGGCGAGCTCCAGCTCGCGGTGCTGGTCGAGATCATGCGGCGGGAGGGGTTCGAGCTGACCGTCGGCAAGCCGCAGGTCGTCACGCGCGTGGTCGGCGGCAAGGTGCACGAGCCGATGGAACGCCTCACCATCGACGCGCCGAGCGACTACCAGGGCGTGCTCATCCAGCTCCTCGCGCTGCGCAAGGGGCGGCTGGAGCAGATGGTCGACCACGGCTCCGGCTGGATCCGCATGGAGTACCTCGTGCCGGCGCGCGGCCTGATCGGCTTCCGCACGGAGTTCCTCACCGAGACGCGCGGCACCGGCCTGCTGCACCACGTGCACGAGCGGTACGAGCCGTGGCACGGCGAGCTGCGCACCCGCCCCACCGGCTCGCTGGTGGCCGACCGCCGCGGGCAGACGACGGCGTTCGCGCTGGCGAACCTCCAGGAGCGCGGCACGATGTTCGTCGGCCCCGGTACCGAGGTGTACGAGGGCATGATCGTCGGCGAGAACGCCCGGTCGGACGACATGGACGTCAACCCGACCAAGGAGAAGAAGCTCACGAACATGCGCTCCTCGACGGGCGACGTGCTCGTGCCGCTGATCCCGCACCGGCAGCTCTCGCTGGAGCAGGCGCTGGAGTTCTGCCGCGAGGACGAGTGCGTCGAGGTGACGCCGGCGACGGTGCGGCTGCGCAAGGTCGTGCTCGAGGCGGCCGAGCGGGAGCGGATGCGCGGCAAGCGCGCGCGTGCGCGCCTCGAGGGCGCGCCCGCGTAACCGCCGCGGCGCGGGCGGAGCGTGTCCCTCGGCAGGAACGCGCGTTGTGCCCACGAAGGAAGCAGCGACACCCCGCGCCCCCCGGAGGAACCGTGTCCCGTCCCGTCCGCCGTGCCCTGCTCGCCTGCGTCGCCGCGGCGGGCGCCGTCGCGCTCGCCGTGCCCCAGGCCGGCGCGCGACCGGTCGGCAAGCCGGCGTTCACGACGTACCACGAGCCGGGCGAGGACGAGGGCAGCGGCGAGCCGTCGATCGGCGTCAACTGGAAGACCGGCACCGTCGTCTACCAGTCGAACCTCCGCACGCTCAACGTGACGTTCGACTCGCACGGGCGCGCCCGGTGGGAGGAGCGTTCCGGCATCCTCGAGTCGCGGGACTCGCTCGACCCGATCCTGTTCACGGACAGCGCGACCGGGCGGACGTTCGTCTCCCAGCTCGCCGCCGACTGCTCGCTCATGTCGTACAGCGACGACGACGGCAAGAGCTGGACGCCGACCACCGGCTGCGGCCCCGGCGTCTACGTCGACCACCAGACGGTCGGCGCCGGCCCGTACGCGAAGGGCGTGCTGCCGGTCGCGCACCCGCTCTACCCGAACGCCGTCTACTACTGCGCGCAGGCCGTCGCCGAGGCGTCGTGCGCGCGCAGCGACGACGGCGGCCTGACGTTCGGCGCCGCGGTCCCCATGTACGACATCACGCAGTGCGGCGGCCTGCACGGTCACATCCGGGTCGCGCCCGACGGCGCGGCGTACGTCGCGCACCAGGACTGCGACGGCGGCCAGGGCGTCGTCGTCACCGAGGACAACGGCCTCACCTGGAACGTCCGCACCGTCCCCGGCAGCACCGTCAACGGCGAGAGCGACCCGTCGGTCGCCGCCGGCTCCGGCGGCACCGTCTACTTCGGCTACCAGGACGGCGCCGGCAACGCCAACACCAAGGCGATGATCGCCACCACCCGCGACCACGGGAAGACCTGGTCGAAGCCGGTCGACGTCGGCAGCCGGCTCGGCCTGAAGAACGTGCAGTTCCCGGAGGTCATCGCGGGCGACGACGACCGGGCGGCGTTCGCGTTCCTCGGCACCAAGACCGGCGGCAACGACCAGTCCGACTCGTTCGACGGCGCCTGGCACCTCTACGTCGCGCTCACCTACGACCGCGGCCGGACGTGGACGACCGTCGACGCGACGCCGTCGGAGCTCGTGCAGCGCGGCTGCATCAAGCTCACCGGCTGCTCGCACCGCAACCTGCTCGACTTCAACGACATCAGCGTCGACAAGCAGGGCCGCGTCGTCGTGGCGTGGGCGGACGGCTGCCCGCGCGCGTGCGAGAAGGGCGCCCCCTGGGACTCGCGCTGGCACACCGCGGCGATCAGCCGCCTGTCGTCCGGCCGCGGCCTGTTCAAGGCGTACGACGGGAAGCTCTAGCTGTAGTGCCCTGACACGTTGTTGACGCGGCTGATCGGCGGGTGGCCGCCGAGCGCGGTGTGGGCGCGGTGATGGTTGTAGGTGTGCAGCCACTCGCGCAAGGCGTGCCGTCGGGCAGCGGCTGAGGTGTAGGTGTCGGCGTAGAGGCATTCGTCGGCCATGGTGCGGTTGAAGCGCTCGACCTTGCCGTTGGGCTGCGGTCGGTAGGGGCGGGTGCGCCGGGCGGAGGTGCCGGTCGCGGTGAGTGCTTCAGCCCAGGCGCGGCTGCGGTAGCAGGAGCCGTTGTCGTGAGCGCGCGGGTGATCTCGCCGATCCCGTGGTCGGCGAACCAGGCTGCGGCGCGGAGCCAGAACGCTGCCGCGGTCTCGGCGGTCTCGTCGTCGCAGACCTCGACGTAGGCGAGACGGGAGTGGTCGTCGACGGCGACGTGGAGGTACTCGTGGCCGACCCGACGCCCGGCGCTGCGCGCCGCGTGGTTCGCGCGGGCCTGCGGGTGCTGGTGACCGAGCATGCGCCACCCGCCCCCGTCGCGCAGCCGCCCGAGCTTCTTCACATCGACGTGCACCAGCTCGCCTGGCCGTTCGCGTTCGTAACGGCGCACCGGCTCGCCCGTCGCCCGGTCCAGCCAAGCCAACGGCGGCTCACCAGCGCGGTGCAGCACCCGGTGCACCGTCGAGGGGTGCATGCCCACGATCCCGGCGATCCGCGCCGGCCCGAGCCGCCGCGACCGGCGCAACCGCAACACCTCGGCCTCGACCGCCGCTGCGGTCCGTCGCGGGCTCGACCACGGCCGTGACGACCGGTCGGCAAGGCCCGCCTGACCTTCCGCGCGGAATCGGCGCACCCGTCGGCCGCGACACCCCCATCTCCGCCGCGACATGCGCCACCGGGCGCCCCGCCGCCACCCGCTGACACAGCAGAAGACGACCTCGAACCGTCAACCGAGCATTAGCGTGCACCACAACCTCCGGGCTTGGTCAGGACCTCGACAGCCCTCACCTCGCCCGGAGGTCCACACCCGATCAAGCCGCCACGCCGTCAACAACGTGCGTGGGCACTACATCTAGCCGGCCTCAGGCGAGCAGCCGGAGGGTCGGCAGCGTCGGGTCGTAGGCCCGCGCCAGGCCGGCCTGCTCGGCGGCGGCGTCCGGGTCGCCGCGCAGGAGCGCGATGTAGGCGCGGACGCTCGCCGCGGACGCCGTCACCAGGTCGCGCGCCGCGGGCGTGACGTCGGCCGCCTCGGCCCGGCGGCACAGATCCTCCGCCTCGTCCAGGCGGCCCTGCCGGGCGGCGACGAGGGCGGCCGTGTCGAGCACGGCGGCGTCGTCCGGGGTCAGGTCCAGCGCCTCGCGCACGGTGTCGGCCATCTCCTCCGGGCGCGTGCCGGCGAGCGCGTCCACCCACGCGATCAGGTTCAGCGTCGTCGCCCGGTGCCGCGGCTCGGACTCGCCGGGCAGGCGGGCGAGCGCGCTCGCCCGCGCCTCCTCGTACCGGCCCTGGCGGACCAACGCGACCTCGATCAGGTAGTCCCACCGGCCGCCCGGCTGGACCGTCGCCAGCCAGGCGAGGCGGTCGGCGACCTCCTCGTAGCGCCACCGGTCCACCCGCCGGACCTCGTCGAGCGCGTCGAAGTACTCGGTGTGCGTGACGTGCCACCCGCTCGGCAGGTCGACCGTGACGGGCGCCCCCCGCACCACTGCCCGCACGATCCGGCTCAGGTCGCTGTACCGCCGCTGCCCGGGGTCGAGGAGCTGGTAGCACCGTTCGAACCACTGCAACGCCGCCACCGAGCCCGCGGCGAGGATGTACGGCGCGTCCGTCCGGAACAGCGCCGCGACGAGCGCGGCGTCGAGGGCCGGTCCGGTGGCGAGCGCGCCCGCGTAGGCGAGCCGCCAGCGCCACCGCGCCGGGTCGCCGCGCGGGGCCAGCACGGCCCACCCGCTGTACGGGATCGCGCGGACGACGAGTCGCCCGGCCCGCAGCAACGCGGGGCCGATGCCGAGCGTGACGCGGCCGACGCGCAGCCCGGTCAGCCGCGCCACCGCGACGCGGAGGAGCTGCGTCACGACCACGACCGCGACGAGGGCGGGGACGAGCCAGGCGACCACCGGGCCCTCGGGCTGCCCGCGCACGGCCGCGTTGTACGCGGCGACGATGACGACCACGGCGATGCTGGCGACGCCCCAGGCCGACCGCCGCCGCGCCAGGTGCTCGCCGCAGAGGGCCACCCGGCCGGCCGCGAAGTAGTCGCGGTACGACCCGCAGACGTCGCACCCTCGCACGCGCGCATCATGTCGGCCCGGCGCCGGCCGCGTCTACGATCCGGCGGGTGACCGAACGCCGCCTGCTGCTGGTGCACGCGCACCCCGACGACGAGTCGATCGCGACCGGCGGCACCATGGCCCGCTACGTCGCGGAGGGCGCGCGGGTGACGCTTGTCACCTGCACGCGCGGCGAGCAGGGCGAGATCGTCCCGGAGGACCTGCGCCACCTCGGCACCGGCAAGCCGCTGGCCGACGCGCGGGTCGAGGAGCTGGCCGAGGCGATGCGCGTGCTGGGGGTGACCGACCACCGGTTCCTCGGGCCGTACGAGGACTCCGGCATGATCGGCACGCCGGAGAACGAGCGCGCGACGGCGTTCTGGAACGCCGACCTCGACGAGGCGACCGCGCACCTCGTGAAGGTCGTCCACGAGGTCCGCCCCCACGTCGTGGTCACCTACGACGAGAACGGCGGCTACGGCCACCCGGACCACATCCAGGCGCACCGGGTGACGATGCTCGCCGTCGACGCGGCGGCGCCGGAGTGGGTGGTGCCGAAGGTCTACCAGGTGGCGTGGGGCGGGCCGGAACGCCGCCGCCGCGAGGCGGAGGACTACGAGCGGGCCGGGCGGCCGGGCGGGTTCGACCTGCCGGACCCGGCGAAGGCGAGCCGACCGCCGCACCCGCCGACGACGACGATCGACATCGCGCCGTACCTCGACGCGAAGCTCCGCGCGATCGCGGCGCACCGCACGCAGGTGACGGTGGTGGGCCGGTTCTTCGCGCTGTCCAACAACGTCGCGCACGAGGCGTTCGAGCAGGAGCAGTTCACGCTCGTCGGCGGCGCCGACCGCGACGAGACCGACCTCTTCGACGGGATCGACGCATGACCGAACGCCGCCTGCTCCTGGTGCACGCGCACCCGGACGACGAGTGCTTCCCGACCGGCGCGACGATCGCGAAGTACGTCGCGGAGGGCGCGGCGGTGACGCTGGTCACCTGCACGCGCGGGGAGGCCGGCGAGATCGTGGCGGACGACCTGAAGCACCTCGACGCCGACGGTCTCGGCGCGCACCGGGTGACGGAGATGGCGGCGTCGGCGGCGCTGCTGGGGCTGACCGACCACCGCTGGCTCGGCGGCGAGGGGCGCTGGCGCGACAGCGGGATGATGGGCACGCCGGAGAACGACGACCCGCGCTGCTTCTGGCGGGCCGACCTGGACGAGGCCGCGGCGGCGTTGACGGCGATCCTGCGGGAGACGCGGCCGCAGGTCGTGGTCACCTACGACGCCAACGGCGACTACGGCCACCCGGACCACATCCAGGCGCACCGGGTGACGGTGGCGGCGATCGAGGCGGCCGCCGACCCGGCGCGGTACCCGGACGCGGGGCCGCCGCACACGGTCGCGAAGCGGTACGCGACCGGCATGCCGAAGAGCGTGCTGCGGGCCGGGTTCGAGCACTTCAAGGCGAGCGGCGACCCGTTCTTCGCGGCGGTCGAGGACCCGGACGACCTGCCGTTCGGGACGCCGGACGAGGAGTTCACGACGACGATCCGGGCGCCCGAGCACCTGGAGCGCAAGATGGCCGCGATGCGCGCGCACCGCAGCCAGATCGACCCGAACGGCGTGTTCTTCGCGCTGCCGCCCGAGCTGGCGGGGCCAGGGCTGGGCTGGGAGCACTTCCGGCTCCAGCAGGGGACGCCGGGCGGCCCGCGGGACGCGGACGGGCACGAGACGGACCTGTTCGGCGCGCTGGACACCGCGCACGGGGAGTAACGGACGCTGGGCCGCGGACTACTCCGACCGAGTGAATTGCTCACCCTGTGTAGTCATTGGTCCGCTTCGGTGGAACACTCTCCGTACCGGACAGCCCCGCCGTCCTGAACCTCATCGGCACCGCGGGCACCGGCCTTGAGCCCGCGGCTCGAACTTTTTTCCGCGGACCCGGGGCGGGCGCCCGCTCGCGCATATCGGGAGCCCCGCATGGCCCAGGTCAGGAACGCCACCGCAGGGACGCTCGCGCCGCAGCTCGCGGCGCGCGGGCTGCTCTCCGTCCACTCCGCCGACGTGGGCCAGGCGCGCGAGACGCAGCGCCGCCGCCGCCTGCGCACGCTTGCGCTCGTCCTCGGCGTGCCCGGGGCGTTCCTCTGGTACCGGCTGCTCGCCGGGCGGCCGTTCGACGTGATCGCGCTGCCCCAGATCGACTGGCTGGTGTTCGCGCCGATCCTGTTCTTCCTGATGCTGATCCTGCTGCTCGGCGGCTCGCACGTCGTCACCGGGCGCTCGCCGCACATCCTGTTCCGGCCGGAGCAGATCGACGTGCGGCTCTCCGACGTCGTCGGCATCGACCCGGTCAAGGACGAGGTCGTCCGGTCGCTGAACCTCTTCCTCGCCCACGAGACGTTCGCCCGCGAGATGGGCGGCCGGCCGCGGCGCGGCCTGCTGTTCGAGGGCGGCCCCGGCACCGGCAAGACGCACACCGCGAAGGCGATGGCGGCCGAGGCGGGCGTGCCGTTCCTGTTCGCGAGCGCGTCGTCGTTCCAGTCGTCGTTCTACGGCGCCACGGCGCGGAAGATCCGCTCGTACTTCAAGGAGCTGCGCCGGGCGGCGGCCCGCGAGGGCGGCGCGATCGGCTTCATCGACGAGTTCGACGCGATCGGCGGCGCCCGCCGCGGCATGGAGATGACCGCCGCGCCGAGCCTCGGCGTCGTCGGCTGCGGCGGCCTCACCGGCCTGCCCAGCACCTACGCGCAGGCCGGCGGCGGCACGGTCACGACGCCGTTCGGCACGTCCGACCTCGCCGGCCCGGTCGTCAACGAGCTGCTCGTGCAGATGCAGTCGTTCGACACGCCGACCGGGCTGGACAAGCTGCGCGGCACGCTGGTGGACAAGCTGAACCTGTTCCTCCCCGCGCACCGCCAGCTCCCGAAGCCGGTCACCAAGCCGGCGAACATCATGCTGATCGCCTCCACCAACCGCGCCGACGGCCTCGACCCCGCGCTGATGCGGCCCGGCCGCTTCGACCGGCGGCTGACGTTCGAGGAGCCGGGCAAGAGCGGCCGGCGCGAGCTGCTCGACCACTTCCTCTCGCGCAAGGCGCACGCGCCCGAGCTGGACGACCCGGAGCACCGCGACGCGATCGCCGCGGTGACCCAGGGGTACACGCCGGCGATGATCGAGGGACTCCTCGACGAGGCCCTGGTCAACGCCGTCCGCCGCGGCGCCGCGGAGATGACCCGCGCCGACATCGAGCACGCCCGCCTCACCAGCGAGGTCGGCATGGGCCAGCCGACGGCCTACACCGAGCACGAGCGGCGGCTCATCGCCACCCACGAGGCCGGGCACACCGTCGCCGCGTGGCTCTGCTCGCCGGAGCGCCGGCTCGAGGTGCTGACGATCGTCAAGCGCCGCGAGGCGCTCGGCCTGCTCGCCCACGGCGACCGCGAGGACGTCTACACCCGCTCCCGCACCGAGCTGACCAACCTCATCCGCATCGCGATGGGCGGCCAGTGCGCCGAGGAGATCTGGTTCGGCGACGTGTCGACCGGCCCCGGCGGCGACCTGCTCTACGCCACCAACGTCGCCGCGCAGATGGTCGGCGCGTCCGGCATGGCCGGCACGCTGGTGTCGTACGCCGCCATCCAGAACGGCGCGTTCAACGACTCCAACATCGTCGGCCGCGTCCTCGCCGACGCCGACGGCCGCGAGCGGGTGGAGAAGCTGCTGGACGACCAGAAGGCGTTCACGCGGAACCTGCTGGAGGACAACCGCCACCTCGTGGAGGCGCTGCGCGACGCGCTGCTCGACCGCGAGGAGCTGATCGGGCACGAGATCACCGACGTGCTCGAGGCCGCGAAGGCGGCGCACGAGTCCCGCGCCACCGTCATCGACCTGCGCGAGCGCACCGCGGCCGAGGCGCCGGCGGAGTAGCCGCCGCGTAGGCTCGTCCGCGTGAGCATGGGGCGGGCCGTGGCGATCTCGCTGCTCGCCGTCTCGGTCGTCGTCGGGGGGCTGCTCGCGCTCGTGACGGCGTTCTACGTGCCGCAGCGGGTCGGCTGGTTCTCCTTCGGCGTGGCCGCCACGGTGCTCACGATCGGGCCGTACGCGCACGCGGTCGGGCGGGCGTTCCGCTCCTCGCGGGCGGCGGCGTTGCCGGCGCTGGCGTGGCTGCTGGTGACGATGTACCTCGCGACGATGCGCGCCGAGGGCGACCTCGTCGTGACCGGCACGGCCGAGGGGCTGGCGTTCCTGCTGCTCGGCACGGTGTCCGCGGCGTTCGGCATCGGGACGGTCCGCAGCGGCGTCCTGCGTGCCGAGCGCCGGGCCGCCGAACGCCGCGAACGCCGCGAAGCGGTCGCCGAAGAGCTCGCCGTTACGCCGAATGGTTCAAGCCAGGACGTCACCGGCCGATAGATCACCCAGGATCGTCGTTCCCGAGAGGGGTCCGCGGGTGAGCCACGTCGTCGTCCGGCTGGGCGGGGGGCGCTTCGCGCTGCCCATGCACGCCGTCGCCGAGGTCGGCCGCACCCCCGGCGTCACCCGGGTCCCGGGCACCCCCTCCTGGGTGAGCGGCGTCACGAACTGGCGCGGCCGCATCCTCGGCGTCCTCGACCTGCGCCACCTCCTCGGCCTCGCCGCGGACGGCAGCGGCGAGGGGCGCTTGGTGGTGCTGCACCGCGGCGGCGCGGCCGTCGGGCTGGTGGCCGAACGCGTCGACGGCGTGATCGAGGTGGACACCGGGGCGCTGGAGCCGGTGCTGCTGACGTTGCCGGCGGAGGCGGGGGCGCTGCTCGAAGGGCAGCTCACGGACGAGCACGGACCGGTCGGCGTCGTCGACGCCGGTGCGGTCTTCGCGTTGCGGCACCGCGTCGGTGTCGCGCGGCGAGCGGGATAGGGAGCGGGCATGGACTTCTCGAAGCGCCTCGCGCGGGTGGCCGCGGTGGCGACGTGGATCAGCCTCGTGCTGTCCGTCGTCGCGTCGTGGGTGATCGCGCACGTCGGCGACGGCGGGCGGGTGAGCTTCGGCTGGGTGCTGTTCTTCGGCGGCGTCGGCGCGATCGACGCGACGCTGCTGACGATCCTGCCGATGTGGGAGGAGACCCGCCCCAGCGTCCGCGACAACATCGCGGTCTGGCGCGGCGGCCTGCTCATCCTCGACATGGTGTTCGTCACCGGCGTGACGGCCGCGACCGGCGGTGTCGGCGCGCCGTTCTGGCTGTTGTTCATCCCGATCGTGCTGTTCGCCGCGGTGTCGCTCGACAAGTACCAGGCGATGACGTTCGGCATGGTGGCGGTCGCCGGGCTGCTGCTCGCGTCGTTCCTCGCCGGCACGCTCGACGCCGACCACGCGGGCGTGCTCGTGCTGGTCTGCCCGATCTTCCCGGCCGTCGCGTGGTTCAACTCCAACCTCTCCAACGCCGTGTGGCAGATGCGCAAGCGCGCGAAGGCGGAGCGCGACGCGCTCCAGGCGCGGGTGCAGGAGCTGTCCGAGGTGCTCGACCGCGCCGCCCGCGGCGACCTCGCGGTGGAGCTCCAGGTCGCGGGCGACGAGGACGCCGCCGCGAAGCCGATCTCGCTGCTGTCCGAGTCGTTCAGCCACACGCTCGGCAACCTGCGCCAGCTCGTCGGGCAGATCCGCACCGGCGGCGAGCACATCGCCGCGTCGGCGGGCGAGCTGCTCGCGACGGCCGAGGAGCACGCGGTGTCGGCGACGCAGCAGTCGTCCGCGGTGTCGGAGACGACGTCGACCATCGAGGAGCTGGCCGCGACGGCCGCGCAGATCGCCGACACGGCCGAGGCCGTGGCGCGCTACGCCGCCGAGACGCTGCGCTACGCGGAGCAGGGCCGCGAGGCGGTCGGGCTGTCCGTGGACTCGATGGACAAGATCGCGTTCCGGGTCGAGCAGATCGCGTCCCGCGCGCTCTCGCTCGGCGAGAAGAGCCACGAGATCGGCCGCATCCTCGACGTCATCGACGACCTGTCCGACCAGACCAACCTGCTCGCCCTCAACGCCGCCATCGAGGCCGCGCGGGCCGGCGAGCACGGCCGCGGCTTCGCGGTCGTCGCCTCCGAGGTCCGCAAGCTGGCCGAGCGGTCCATGGCCGCCACGAAGGACATCCAGGGGATCATCGCCGAGATCCAGGCCGAGACGAACTCCACGATCATCGCGAGCGAGGAGGGCGCCAAGGAGGTCAAGGCCGGCACCGGCCTGGCCCGCGGCGTCGTCGAGGCGCTGGAACGCATCTCCGGCATGGTGGACGAGACGACGACCGCCGCGAAGGAGATCAGCATCGCGACGCAGCAGCAGCGTTCGGCGTCCGACCAGGTCGTGGCCGCGATGAACCAGGTGTCCGACGTGTCCCGGCAGTACGCGGTCGGGTCGAAGCAGGCCGCCGCCGCGGCCGCGCAGCTCAACGTCCTCGCCGCCGAGCTGCGCGCCTCCATCGCGCAGTTCAAGGTCGCCTAATGCCCCACGAGCGCGCTGCGCGCGCACGCGGGGGCCCCGGACGCGACCGGCTGACGCCGGCGCGAGGAGCCGTGCTGCGGTGAAGGACTGGGGCAACGACCCCGAGCTGGTCGCGACGTTCCGCGCGGAGGTCGAGGAACGCCTCGCCTCGCTGTCGTCCGGGCTGCTCAGCCTGGAGTCGCACCCGCGGGCGCGCGACCAGGTGGCGGCGCTGTTCCGCGACGCGCACACGGTCAAGGGCTCGGCGAAGATGCTCGGGCTGGACCACGTCGTCGGCGTCGCGCACGTCATGGAGGACCTGCTCGGCGACCTGCGCGACGGCCGGCTGAAGGTCCGCCGCGACCTCATCGACCTGCTGCTGACGTCCGCCGACGCGGTCGGCCGCGCGATGCCGGGCGCGCCCGCGCCGCTGGACGAGGCGGCGCTGGCGCCGGTGGTCGAGGCGCTCAACGCCGCCCGCAACGGCGCCGACCCGGTCGCCGTGCCGGTGCTCGCGAAGGACGAGCCGGAGCCCGAGGAGGCGGACGACGGCGAGGTCGTCGCGCCGCGCGCGCACGACGCGTCGGACTCGGTGCGCATCGCCGCGCACAAGGTGTACGACCTGATCGACGTCGTCGGCGAGGCCGCGCTCGGCGCCCGCCGGGTCGACCAGGTGTCGAACGTGCTGCTCGACCTGATGGTCGAGCACGGCCGCTGGACCAAGTCGTTGCGGCTCGCCGCCGGCAACGCCGCGCTGCCCGAGCAGGTCACGCTCGCGCTGCACCGGCTGCTCGCCATCGGCGACCAGGCGCAGGCGGCGGGCGCGCAGCTCCGCGAGCTGGTCGAGGCGCAGCTCAACCGCGTCTCGCTCGTCCGCGACGGCGCGATGGGCCTGGCGATGGTGCCGCTGCGCCGGGTGGTGGCGGCGTTCCCGCTGCTGGTCCGCGAGGTCGCGGCGGCGAGCGGCAAGGACGTCGCGCTGGAGATCGAGGGCGACGACGTCGAGCTGGACAAGCAGGTGCTCGACGGCGTCGCGGACGCGTTGAAGCACCTCGTCATCAATGCCGTGGACCACGGCTGCGAGCCGCCCGCCGACCGCGTCGCCGCCGGCAAGCCGGCCACCGCCACGGTCCGCGTCACCGCGCGCACCGCCGGCGGGCACGTCGTCATCGAGGTGTCCGAGGACGGCCGCGGCATCGACGAGGACGCGGTGCGCGCGAAGGCCGCCGAACGCGGCCTGCTCCCGGCGGACTCGACGCTGACGGGCAGCGCGTTGCTGGCGCTGCTGTTCACGCCGGAGTTCTCGACGGCGGCGACGGTGACCGAGACGTCGGGCCGCGGCGTCGGCCTGGACGTCGTGAAGACCAGCGTGGACGAGCTCGGCGGGTCCATCGACATCCGCAGCGAGCCGGGGCGCGGGACGACGTTCGCGCTGACGCTGCCGGTGACCCTCGGCGTGATGCGCTGCCTGATCGCGCGGCTCGGCGCGGAACGGTTCGCGATCCCGGTGACGTCGGTCGTGGAGTCGATCGGCCTCGCCGACGCGGGCGTCACCGACCTGGCCGGCGCGCCGGTCGTCATGCGGCACGGCCAGTCGCTGCCGTTGCTGGACCTCGGCGACGCGCTCGGCGTGCCGGGGGAGCGGGAGCCGCGCGCGGCGCTGATCGTCCGCCACGGCGACCGGCAGCTCGCCTGGTCGGTCGACCGGCTGGAGGGCGAGACGGAGCTGGTCGTGAAGGACCTCGGGTCGTTCATCCGGCGCGTCCCCGGCGTGTCCGGCGCAACCATCGCCGGCGACGGCAACGTCGTCTGCCTGCTCGACCTGCGCGACATCGCCGACCGGGCGATCGGCCTCGGCGGCGGCCCGGTCGCGCGCCCGGTCGCGGCGAAGAAGCCCGCCGACGACGGCCGCCCCAAGCCGCGGGTGCTCGTGGTCGAGGACTCGCTCGGCGTCCGCGAGCTGGAACGCGTCATCCTCGAGGGCGCCGGCTACCAGGTGGAGTGCGCGGTCGACGGGCTCGACGGCGCGTCGCGGCTGCGCGACGGGCAGCCGGTCGACGTCGTCATCAGCGACGTGGAGATGCCGGGCATGACCGGCTTCGAGCTGACGAAGACGATCCGGCGCACCAAGGGCTGGGAGCACGTCCCGGTCGTCATCATGACCTCGCTCGGCAACGAGGACGACCGCCGGATGGGCCTGGAGGCGGGCGCCAGCGCGTACCTGCTCAAGGGGGAGTTCGACCAGGCGCAGCTCGTGGAGACGGTGCGCCGCCTCGTCGGTAGATAGACATGCCCCACGACGGCGCTGCGCGCCGCCGCGAGGGCCCCGGATAGGCTGGACCACGTGCCCCGAATCGTCATCGCGGACGACAGCCCCACGCTGCGCCGCATCGTCTCCTCGGTCCTCACCTCGGCCGGGTACGAGGTGGTGCAGGCGGAGGACGGCGTCGACGCGGTGCAGACGGTGTTCCGGGAGCAGCCGGACGCCGTCGTCATGGACGTGCAGATGCCGCGCGTGTCCGGCTACGTCGCCACCCGGCTGCTCAAGGACGACTGGCAGACCGCGGACATCCCGGTCGTGCTGCTGACGTCGCTGGACGCCGCGAGCGACCGGTACTGGGGCACCAAGACCGGCGCCGACGGCTACCTCACCAAGGACTTCGAGGCGCCCGACCTGACCGGTGCCGTCGCGGCCGTGCTCGACCAGGCGGCCGCGGCGCGCGGCGGCCGCCCGCCGATCAAGGCCGACCCGGTCGAGCTCTCCGCCGACGACGTGCTGTCGAAGGTCTGCGACCTGCTGGACCGCAAGCTGTTCGAGACCTCGGTCGCCGCCGACGTGACCGAGCTCGCCGCGACGACGCACGGCTTCGACGACACGGTGCGCTCGCTGCTCGACGTGGTGCGGCGGTTCGTGGACTTCCACCTGGCCGGCGTCCTCCTCTTCGAGGAGCGGCACGCCTACGTCGGCGTCGGGCACGAGGCGAGCCGCGCGCACTTCGACGAGTTCGTGCGCCGCGCCGCCGACTCCGTAGGCAGCGCGGCCGGGGCGGCGTACGACCCGACCTCGGTACAGCTCCACGTCGTCGACCCCGCGGGGCTGCTGGACGACCCGGACGAGGGGCCGATGGCGACGTTCCTGTCGATGCCGCTGCGCGGCCACGGCGGCCGCGTCGTCGGCGTCCTGGCGCTGTCGTCGTCGCTGCCGAACGCGTTCTCCGAGACGTCGCTGTCGACGCTGAAGCTGCTCGAGGGCCCGACGGCGATCGTCATCGACAACGCCCGGCAGACGATGTCCCGCACGGCCTAGGGCGTGTCTCTCATGTCGTGGCCGTCGCGAGCGGCGTCCAGGGTGGTGCATCGCAAGGCGGAGGAGTCGCCGATAGCAGCGCTATCGGCGGCGACGACAACGCCGCGAGGTGCCGCGCTGGATGCCGCGCAGCAGGCCAGGGACATGGGAGACACGCCCTAGTGGACACCGGCGAGTACCGGCGCGTCGTCGGGCACTTCGCGACCGGCGTCACCGTCGTCACGACCCACGCCGGCGGCGTCCACCACGCGATGACCGCGAACTCGTTCACCTCCGTCTCGCTCGACCCGTTGCTCGTGCTCGTCGCGGTGGAGCGCCGCGCGCGCTTCCACGAGGCGGTGCTCGCCGCGGGGTCGTTCGCCGTCAACGTGCTCGCCGCCGACCAGGAGGACCTGTCGCGGTGGGCGGCGACGCGCGGGCGGGACGCGACCGACGTGGAGCGGTGGGCGTTCGCGCCGGGCGCGGCGACCGGGGCGGCGGTGTTCGAGGGGGTGCTGGCGGCGCTGGAGTGCCGGACGCACGCCACGCACCCCGGCGGCGACCACACGCTCGTCGTCGGCGAGGTGGTGGGGCTGTCGGCGCCCCGGCCGGACGCGGCGCCGTTGCTCTACTTCAAGGGCGTCTACCGGGCGCTGGCACCCGGGCCGGAGGACCCGGCGGGGGAGCCGTTGTCCTGACGTCAGTCTGATGTCACAATGGTGTCACCATGACGCCGTACGCGCTGCTGCGCCGCCACCGCGACTACCGCCTCGTCCTCGCCGCGGGCCTGGCCTCGCTGATGGGCGACTGGGTCCTGCACATCGGCCTGTCGTACCTCGTCTACGACCTCACCGGCTCCACGCTCGCGTCCGGCGCGACACTGTTCGCCGGCTTCGCGCCGCAGATGCTGCTCGGCTCGGTCGCGGGCGTGCTCGTCGACCGGTGGGACCGCCGCCGGACGATGGTCCGTTGCGACCTGCTCCAGGCTGTGGGCCTGCTGCCGCTGCTGCTCGTCGGGCACGGCCGCGTCTGGATCGTCTACGCGGTCGCGCTCTGGCAGGGCTGCGTCGAGCAGTTCTTCACGCCGGCGTCGAAGGCGCTCGTCCCCGCGCTGGTCCCGCCGGACGACCTGCTGGCCGCCAACGCCCTCAGCGGCCAGAACCAGAACGTCGCCCGCCTCGTCGGCTCCTCCCTCGGCGGCGTCCTCGCGGCGTGGGGCGGGCTGGTGGGGATCGCGCTGTTCGACGCGGCGACGTTCGTGGTGTCGGCGTCGCTGGTCGCGCTGGTGCGGGTCTCGGCGCGGCCGGACGTCGCGGCGCCGGCCGCGGGGCGCGCGGTCCGGCGGCTGGTCGCCGAGTGGCGCGACGGGATGGCGCTGATCCGGTCGTCGCGCGCGCTGCGGACGGTGCTCGTCTTCGCGCTGGTGACCAGCACCGGCGAGGGCATCATGGGCACGCTGTTCGCGCCGTGGGTGCGCGACGTCGTGCACGGCGACGGCCGGGCGTACGGCGCGATCATGGCCGTGCAGGCCGTCGGCGGGATCGCGGGCGGGCTGGTCGCCGCGTCGTGGGGCGGCCGGGCGTCGCCGCGGGCGCTGTTCGGCTGGGGCGCGGTGGTGTTCGGCGTCCTCGACACGGTGCTGTTCGCGTACCCGGTCGTGTGGCCGCACGTCGCCCCGGCGTTCGTCCTCATGGTGGTGCTCGGGCTGCCCGGCGCGGTCGCCATGGCGGCCGGCATGACCGTCGTGCAGACGCTCGCGGAGGACCGCTACCGGGGCCGCGTGCTGGGCGCGCTCGGCGCGGTGCAGGGCGTGGCGGTGGTCGTCGGCATCGGCCTCGCGTCGTGGCTCGGCGAGGTCGTCGGCATCCTGCCGGTGATCGTCTACCAGGGCGTCGGCTACGTGATCGGCGGCTTCGTCGTGCTCGTCGGGCTGGGGCGTACCTCACCCGTCGCGAGCCACCAGAGCCACGCCACGTCGTCCGCGTCCGGCGGGAGCGCGTCGAGGTAGGCGCGCGCGCGTGCCGCCTCCTCCGCGTGCCCCTCGCACCAGTCGTCCGGCGTCGCGCAGCGGCGGCCGTACTCGCCTCCTTGCGGGCCGCACGTCGTGACGAGCCGCGCCTCCGCGCCGCAGCGGTCGCACGCCCCGGCGGTGACGTTGCGCGGCCCGAACTCCGCGTCGTCCAGCCACGGGTGCTCGCGCCGGAGCGCCGCGCGCAGCTCCGGCTTCGGCGGAACGCCCTCCGGCCACCTCATCGCGTGCAGTATGTGCCGCGTGGCGCGGACGAAGGTGGTGGCGACGCTCGGCCCGTCGTCGCGTTCGGAGGAGACGATCCGGGCGATGACCGAGGCCGGCGTCTCGGTGTTCCGGATCAACTGCTCGCACGGCGAGCGGGCCGACCACCTCGCCGAGATCGCGCTGGTGCGCTCGGTCGCCACGGCGCTGGGCCGCAACGTCGCGGTGCTCGCCGACCTCCAGGGGCCGAAGATCCGCGTCGGCACGGTCGGCGACGGCGTCGAGCTGGCCGGGACGTGCACGTTGCGCGCGGGCTGCGACACCACCGCCGACGGCACGATCCCCGTGGGGTACGGGCGGTTCGCGGCGGACGTCCGCCCCGGCGCGCGGGTGCTGCTGGACGACGGGCGGCTGGAGCTGCGGGTGCGTTCGGTGGCGGGGCGCGACGTCGCGTGCGAGGTGGTGCGCGGCGGGCTGCTGACCAGCCACAAGGGGATCAACCTGCCGGGCGTCGCGGTCACCGCGCAGAGCCCGACGTTGAAGGACCTCCAGGACGCCGCCGCCATGGTCGAGGCGGGCGTCGACTACCTCGCGCTGTCGTTCGTGCGGACCCCCGAGGACGTGAACCGGCTGCGCGCCGCCGTCCGCGGCCTCGGCGCCGCCGTGCCGATCGTCGCCAAGCTGGAACGCCCCGAGGCCCTCGACCACCTCGACGGCATCCTCGAGGCCGCCGACGCCGTCATGGTCGCGCGCGGCGACCTCGGCGTGGAGATGGGCCCGGAACGCGTCCCGGTCCTGCAGAAGACGATCGTCTCGGCGGCCAACGCGCACGCCCTGCCCGTCATCACCGCGACCGAGATGCTCGAGTCGATGGTCGAGGAGTCGCGGCCGACGCGCGCCGAGGCGTCCGACGTCGCCAACGCCGTGTTCGACGGCACGTCCGCGGTAATGCTGTCGCAGGAGACGGCGGTCGGCCACGACCCGACGGCCGCCGTCGAGTGGATGGTGCGCATCTGCGCGGAGGCCGAGGCGGCGCCGCGGTTCAACGTGCCCGCCGCGGTCGTGCGCGGCGTCGTCACGCCCGCCCGCGCCGTCGCGCACGCGGTGGTGCAGACCGTGCGGGACCTGGCGGCGACCTGTGTCGTCGTGCACACCCATTCCGGCGCGTCGTCGCGGCTGGTGGCGTCGTACGACCCGGGGGTGCCGGTGCTCGCGCTGTCGCCGGTCGAGGAGACCGTGCGGCGGGTGGCGCTGCACCGCGGCGTGGTCGCGCAGCGGGTCGAGCGGGCCGACGACTCGCTCGCGCTGATGGCGCAGGCGAACGTCGAGGCGCGGCGCGCCGGGCTGGCGCGGCCGGGCGACACCATCGTCGTCGTGGCCGGCGCGCCCGGCGTCGTCGGCGGCACCAACCGGCTGCTCGTGCACTCGGTGACGGCATGAGCCTGGACGAGTGGTTCGCGCCGCGCCGGTCGCCGGACGGGGTGGTCGAGGTGCGGTTCGAGGCGATCGAGATGCGGATGTCGCACTGGGTGCAGGAGCCGATCGTCGTGCGCACCCGCGACGGCCGCGAGGTGCTGTCGCTCTCCGGCACGTTGTGGGACGCGGCCGGGCCGACGGCGTTCCCGCGGCCCGGCGTCGTGGAGCTGACGCTGCGCCACTACCCGGACGGCGCGCACGAGGTCGTCCTCGTCGTGGACGTGGAGACGGAGACGTTCGGCATCGGGCGGGACGCGGCGGCGGACCAGCCGGTGGCGCGGCTGCGCGACGCGTTGCCGAAGGCGTTGAAGCAGGCCCGCGCGGCGGCGCGCGGGGCCGGCCGGGGTCAGGCCGGCGACCACTCCTGACCGTTGGCGGTGTCGCGGACGGCGACGCCGAGCGCGGCGAGCTCGTCGCGGAGCCGGTCGGAGGCGGCGAAGTCCTTCCCGGCCCGGGCCGCGGCCCGCGCGTCCAGCAACGCCCGCGCGCCCTCCGGCAGGCTCGGCGCCGCCTTCCCGACGTCGCGCGCCAGGTCCAGCCCGAGGACGTTGTCGAACCACGCGAACAGCTCGAACTTGCTGCCGTCCGGCATCTCCGGGTCGCGCTCGGCCTCGCGGACCACCTGCAACGCCGCCGGCGTGTCCAGGTCGTCCGCCAGGGCGTCGCGGAAGCGTTCGACGTACTCCGCGCACATCGGCTTCGACGGCGACTCCGCCCACTCGCGGACCCGCGACCGCCAGCGCGCCAGCGTCTTGTCCGCCGCCGCGATCTCGTCCCAGGTCAGGTTGATCTGCGTGCGGTACCGGCTGCCCAGGAACGACAGCCGCAGCGCGAGCGGGTCGTGGCCGCGTGCCTCGACGTCCGGGACCAGCACGACGTTGCCGGTGGACTTGGCCATCTTGCGGCCCTCGAACAGCAGGTGCTCGCCGTGCACCCAGTGCCGCACGACCTCATGCCCGACCGCCGCCTCGGACTGGGCGCGTTCGTCCTCGTGGTGCGGGAAGCGCAGGTCGATACCGCCGGTGTGCACGTCGATCGTCTCGCCGAGCAGCGCGAGCGACATGGCGCTGCACTCCAGGTGCCAGCCGGGGAAGCCGGTGCCCCACGGCGTCTCCCACACCTGCGCGCGGTTCGGGCCGGCGCCCTTCCACAGCGCCCAGTCGGCGTGGAACCGCTTGTGCGGGTGGACCTCCCCCTCGCTGCGGTGGCCCGCGACGAGCTGGTCGAGGCGGTTGCCGGAGATGGCGCCGTACGGCGCCCACGACGCCGCGTCGAAGAACACGCTGCCGTCCGGCGTGGCGTACGCGTGGCCCCGGTCGATCAGGCGTTGCACCAGCTCGACCATCGGCCGGATCCACTCGCTGGCCTTCGGCTCGTCGGCCGCGCGGTGGATGTTCAGCGCCGCCAGGTCGCGGTGGAACGCCTCCGTGTAGAACGCCGCGATCTCCGCCGCCGTCTTCCCCTCGCGGCGCGCCTGGGCGAGCACCTTGTCGTCGCCGGAGTCGTTCGTGTCGTCGGTCATGTGCCCGACGTCGGTGATGTTCTGCACGACGCGCACGCGCACGTGGTGCAGCTCGGCGACGCGGCGGATCAGGTCGGACAGCAGGAACGTCCGCATGTTCCCGACGTGGGCGTACCGGTAGACCGTCGGGCCGCAGGCGTAGAGCCGCAGCAGGCCGGGCGTCGCGGGCTCGATCGGGACGACCGCGCGCGCCATCGTGTCGTAGAGCCGCATCACGATCCGAGCCTACGGCTCGCGTCCGGTGCCAGTCAGTCGGGTGCCACCCAGGCTCCCGCGAGAGTGTCCGGCTCCCACCGCACTGGCCCCGATGGCGGAGTAGACCCGGGCGCCGCACCAGGTGCTTGTGGAAGTGCGTTAATCGCGTGCTTGGCCACCTCGCGGTCAGAAGTTCGCAGGATCCACAAGGTGTCTCCCTGACGAATTTCGACAGTTGTCGGTGCCGCAGGGTCGGTGCCAGTCGGGATGCGTCGCCTTCGGAATAAGTGCACTACCGCCGCAGACAAGGCGTTCGCCGCCAGGTCAATCGCTAGTTGCGGCAGGAGATCTATGACGATCTTGGCCGGCGGGATCGCCGAGAACTGGAAGTACTCCAGTCCCTCGACCTCGCCAACCGCTGAGGCGGTCGCACATGCCGCAGCGACATCTTCAGCCGTGAACCACGCAGCATCGGCAGCCAGAAGAAGTTCCCGTTCGCTGACGCTGTGCCACAGACTCTCTGGAAGTCGCCTACCGCATGCGACGGAGAAGCCGTGGACCTCACCTATCGCTATCCAGTCGGCCTCGACCACCTCACCACGAAAGTAGGCCTCAAACTCGCCGTCCTCCATCAAACGCCTTTCGGCGGAGATGTTCCTCGTACGAACTGGCTGGTTGCGATCGTGATGCCCGAGTATAGGTAAAGCCCCGCTGTTGATCTGAGCGATGATCTCGTCAAGTTGTTTGACGGTGAACCGGAAGCCGCCGTAGGCCCGGAGCGCGTGCGTCGTCGCAACGGTCCCGGTCAGCTCGATCCACTTCGGTTCCTTTGGTGTCACCGACTCAGGCTAGATGCGAGTTGGGTGGGCTGTCGCCTACGGCTCGAACGCGAACAGCCGCACGCCCGGCTCCAGCGGCACCGGCGTGCCGGTGAAGCGGGCCACGCCGACGCCGACGAACGACGTCTCCGCCACGCCCTCGAACGCCACCTCCGCGCAGCCGGCGTCGACCACCCACGAGCGCACGGCGGGGGTGAGGTCCGGCGCCTTGCGGTGCCGCGTCCAGATCACCGTCGCGCCCGGCGCGCAGAGCATCGGCAACGCCGCCACCGTGCGGCGGATGTCGGCCTCCGGGACGTTGCCGAAGATGCCGCAGAGCAGCACCAGGTCGGCCGGGACGGCGCCGAGGTAGGCGTCGGTGACGCCGGCGTCGCCGACGACGACCTCCGCGTCCAGGCCGGCGGCGAGCGACCGGGCGACGGCGGCGTTGGCCGGGTCGAGCTCGACCAGCCGCGCGCGCACCGAGGCGCCGCGCGGCGACGCGGCGAGCACCGGCAGCAGGTCGCGCCCCTGCCCGGCGCAGGCGCTGACCGCGCGGGCGGGGCCGTCGACCGTGGCGAGCCACGCCGCGATGTGGCGCTGCACGATCCGCAGCCGGACGTCGAGCGCCGAGCCCGGCTCGTCGTACGCCGCGTACCACGCGTACCAGTCGCGGCTCACGACAGCCGCGCCCGGGACATCCGCGCGGCGCGCAGCGCGAGGTCGGCCGACTCCGGGTCGACCGGCGCGACGGCCTCGGCGTAGGCCTCCAGCTCGAACGCCGCCGCGAGGTAGTCGCCGAGCTGGATGAGGATCTCGCCGCGCTCGCGGCGCAGCAGCACCGAGTGCGACGGGACGAGCATGGACAGCTCGACCGCCCACAGCCGGGTGCGGGCGTTGGTGCCGTGGCCGCGCGCGCCGGCGCGGATGTTCGCGAGCACGCGGGAGACGATCGACGGCACCTCCCACGGCTCGAAGTCGTCGTCGGACAGCGGCGACCCGAGCCGGGCGGCGAGCTCCGGCCGCGACACCAGGCGGCCGCCGTAGAACGGGTCCACGAGCTGCCCCGCGACCTCGACCACGAAGTGCCCGGGCAGCCCGATCCCGGCGGCCGGCAGCGCGAGGCGGCGCGCGACCTCGAGGTAGACGACGGAGAGCAGGATCGGCAGGCCGCGACGGCGGCGCAGCACCTCGTGCAGCAGCGACGCGCGCAGGTCGCCGTAGTCGTCGCCGTAGCCGCGGAACCCGGCGTGGTCGGCGAGCGCCTGCCGCAGCCCGTGCGCTGGCTCCTCGCCGAGGTGCTCGCCGGCCTCGGCCGCCAGCGCGTCCAGCGCCGCGAGCGACGCGGGGACGTCGAGGTCCGGGAACACCTCCGCCCCGATGAGCAGGCAGGCCAGCCCCAGGTCCGGCGAGTCGGAGCGCATCGTCTCGGCGAACGCCGCCCGCGTCGCGGCCGTCACGGGCGCTCCACCACGCGCGCGGCGACCAGGTCGCCCTCGGCCACGGTCACCTCGGCGCCGTCGCGGCGGCGGACCGACAGCACGCCGTCCGACCACGCCAGCAGCACGCCGACGACGTCGCTCACGCCGCCGTCGACGGCGCGCCGCAGCGTCACGCGCGCGCCGACGTCGGCGGGCGTCACGGCGACCCGGTACACGCCACCGGCCGGAATGGGCGTCCCCTCTCGGGTGTGATGCAATGCGGCTGCGATACTAGGCAGACCCGCGCCAGGAGGAGCCGAACCGTGACGTACACCATCGCCGAGCCGTGCGTCGATGTGAAGGACAAGGCCTGCATCGAAGAGTGCCCGGTGGACTGCATCTACGAGGGCGTGCGCTCCCTCTACATCCACCCCGACGAGTGCGTGGACTGCGGCGCCTGCGAGCCGGTCTGCCCCGTCGAGGCGATCTTCTACGAGGACGACGTGCCGGCCTCGTGGAAGCCGTTCACGAAGGACAACAAGGACTTCTTCAACGACCTCGGCTCACCCGGCGGCGCGTCGAAGATCGGGCCGCAGGCGTTCGACGGCCCGTACGTCGCGCAGCTCCCCGAGTAGCCAGCCCCGCGTCCGCGCCGCCCAGCCGCACCCCGGCCGGGCGGCGCGTCGCGTGTCCGCAGGAGGTGTCGTGCTGACCCGGGCCCCGCTGCCGGAGTTCCCGTGGGACCGGCTGGTGCCGTACGCCGAGCGCGCGCGCCGCCACCCGGACGGCCTGGTCGACCTCTCCGTCGGCACGCCCGTCGACCCCACTCCCCGCGTCGTGCAGGACGCGCTGCGCGCCGCGGCCGACGCGCCCGGGTACCCGCTCACGGCGGGGACGCAGGCGTTGCGCGAGGCGGCCAGCGGCTGGCTGCGGCGCCGCCTCGGCGTCACCTGCCCGCCGGAGAACGTCCTCCCGACGGTCGGCAGCAAGGAGCTGGTCGCGCTGCTCCCGTCGCTGCTGGGGCTCGGCGGGCGGGTGCTGTTCCCGGACCTCGCGTACCCGACGTACGACATCGGCGCGCGGCTGGCCGGCTGCGAGCCGGTGCCGGTGCCGACGCGCGACGGCCTGCTCGACCTCGACGCGCTCGACCCCGACGGCGCCGTCCTGCTCTGGGTCAACTACCCGGCCAACCCGCACGGCCGGATCGCGCCGGTCGCCCACCTCGGCGCGCTCGCCGAGTGGGGCCGGGCCCACGACGTGCTCATCGCCAGTGACGAGTGCTACGTCGAGCTCGGGTGGACCGCGCCGGTGACGTCGCTGCTCGCGCAGGGCCTCGACGGCATCCTCGCCGTCCACTCGCTGTCCAAGCGGTCCAACCTCGCCGGGTACCGCGCCGGCTTCGTCGCCGGCGACCCCGCCGTCGTGCAGGCGTTGCTGGAGGTGCGCCGGCACGCCGGGATGATCGTGCCCGCGCCGGTGCAGGCGGCGATGACGGCGGCGCTGCGCGACGACGCGCACGTCGAGGAGCAGTGGCATCGCTATCTCGAACGCCGCACGCTGCTGCTCGGCGCGTTGCAGCGGGCCGGGTGGCGGGTCGACCACTCCGAGGGCGGCCTGTACCTGTGGGCCACGCACCCGCTGCACGACTGCTGGCGCGGCGTGGAGTGGTTCGCCGACCGGGGCGTGCTCGTCGCGCCCGGCGAGTTCTACGGCGCGGCCGGCGCCCGTCACGTCCGCATCGCCCTGACGGCCCCCACCGACCGCGTCGCCGCGGCCGCCGAACGCCTGGAGCGCCCCGCATGAGCCACGAGTCCGACATCGCCGCGCTGTGGGACCGCCGCAACGGCATGAGCGAGAACGACCTCCAGGCCCGCCACCTCGTCACCGAGGTCATCGACGCGCTGGACCGCGGCGAGATCCGCGTCGCCGAGGTCGGCGCCGACGGCGCGGTCGTCGTGCACGAGTGGGTGCGCCAGGCGATCCTGCTGTCGTTCCGGCTGCTCAACGTCACCGACGTCGAGGTCGGCCCGTACGCCTACCGCGACCGCATCCCGTTGAAGAAGACGTTCGAGGGCGTGCGGGTGGTGCCGGGCGCGGTGGCGCGGTGGGGCTCGTACTGCGCGCCGGGCGTCGTGCTGATGCCGTCGTTCGTCAACATCGGCGGCTACGTCGACGAGGGCACCATGGTCGACACCTGGGCGACGGTCGGCTCGTGCGCGCAGATCGGCAAGCGCGTGCACCTCTCCGGCGGCGTCGGCATCGGCGGCGTCCTCGAGCCCCCCAACGCCGTGCCGGTGGTCGTGGAGGACGACGCGTTCATCGGGTCGCGGTCGATGGTGGTCGACGGCGCGCGGGTGCGCCGCGGTGCCAAGCTCGGCGCCGGGTGCATCCTCACCGCGTCGACGCACGTGTACGACGCGGAGACCGGTGAGGAGCTGCCGCGCGGCGAGGCGCCGGAGCGCGCGGTCTGCGTCGGCTCGTCGCGGGTGAAGTCGTTCCCCGGCGGCGACTTCGGGATGCCGTGCCTGCTCGTGCTGCGCTACCTGGAGGGGACTGAGCACGACAAGCTCCAGCTCAACGACGTCCTCCGGCGGCACGGCGTCTCGCTGTGATCGTGCACCTGCGCGACAGCGCCGCCGAGCTGGCGGCGGCGCTGGTCGACGTGCCGTCGGTGAGCGGGTCCGAGCGCGACCTCGCCGACTCCGTCGAGTCGCTGCTGCGCGGCTGCGCGCACCTGTCCGTGCACCGGGACGGCGACGCCGTCGTCGCGCGTACGACGCTCGGCCGCGAGCGCCGCGTGCTGCTCGGCGGGCACCTGGACACCGTGCCGATCGCGGACAACGTGCCGTCCCGCCGCGACGGCGACCGCCTCTACGGCTGCGGCGCCTCCGACATGAAGTCCGCCGTCGCCGTCATGCTCCGGCTCGCCGCGACGCTCACCGAGCCGCGCTACGACGTCACCTACGTCCTCTACGACAACGAGGAGGTCGAGGCCGAGCGCAACGGTCTCGGCCGCCTCTCCCGCACCGCGCGCTCGTGGCTCGACGCCGACCTGGCGATCCTCATGGAGCCCACCAGCAACGCCGTCGAGGCCGGCTGCCAGGGGACGTTGCGGGCGTCGGTCACCGTGCCCGGGAAGCGCGCGCACAGCGCGCGGTCCTGGCTGGGGGAGAACGCCATCCACCGCGCCGGGGCGCTGCTCCGGACGCTGGACGCATACGAAGCGCGGCGGCCGGTCATCGACGGCTGCGAGTACCGCGAGGGCCTCAACGCCGTCCTCGTCTCCGGCGGCGTCGCCGGCAACGTCATCCCCGACGAGTGCACCGTGACCGTGAACTACCGCTTCGCGCCGGACCGTTCCGAGGCGGACGCGGCGGCGCACGTGCGCGAGGTGCTGGCGCCGTTCGACGTGACGGTCGTGGACAGCGCGCCCGGCGCCCTGCCGGGGCTCGGCGCCGACGCGGCGCGGGAGTTCGTCGCCGCCGTGGGGACGGCGCCCGTCGCCAAGCTGGGGTGGACCGACGTGTCGCGGTTCGCCGCCCTGGGCATCCCGGCGTTGAACTACGGCCCCGGCGACCCGAACCTCGCGCACACCCGCGACGAGTGGGTCGACGTGCGGCTCGTCGACGAGTGCGAGCGCGTCCTGCGCGCGTACCTCGGGTAGGTGGAGGACATGACCGACGACCCCGCCGCGCTCCCGTCGCGCGCGCCGATGCCGGAGAAGCAGAGCGGCCCCGCCGTGCTGCGCCGCGAGCACGCGAAGGGCTCCACGACCGACCAGCGGCTGCTCGACAGCCGCGGCGACGCCGAGTGGGTGCACACCGACCCGTGGCGGGTGCTGCGCATCCAGTCGGAGTTCGTGGAGGGGTTCGGCACGCTCGCCGCGCTCGGCCGCGCCGTCAGCGTGTTCGGCTCCGCGCGCACGCCCGCCGGCTCGCCCGAGTACGCGCAGGGCGAGGAGCTCGGCGCCGCCCTCGCGCGGGCCGGCTTCACCGTCATCACCGGCGGCGGCCCGGGCCTCATGGAGGCCGTGAACAAGGGCGCCTGCGAGGCCGGCGGCACGTCCGTGGGGCTCGGCATCGAGCTGCCGTTCGAGCAGCGCATCAACGACTACGTCGACATCGGCATCCAGTTCCGGTACTTCTTCGCGCGCAAGACGATGTTCGTGAAGTACGCGCAGGCGTTCGTCATCGCGCCGGGCGGGTTCGGGACGCTGGACGAGCTGTTCGAGGCGTTGACGCTGGTGCAGACGCACAAGGTGACGCGGTTCCCGGTCGTGCTGCTCGGCACCGCGTACTGGCGCGGCCTCTACGAGTGGATCCGCGACACGATGCTCCCCGACGGCAAGATCTCGCCCGGCGACGTCGAGCTGCTCACGCTCACCGACTCCGTCGAGGAGACCGTCGACATCGTCGTCGCGGCCGACGAGCAGCGCCGCCGCGAGGGCCGTTCGTAGTGGCGACGATCTGCGTCTTCTGCGCGGCCAGCAACGACGTGCCGCGTCACTACCTCGACCTCGCCACCGAGGTCGGCGCCGAGATCGCGCGGCGCGGCCACTCGCTCGTCACCGGCGGCGGGTCGGTGTCGTTGATGGGCGCTGTCGCGCGGGCGGTCCGCGAAGGCGGCGGCCGCACCGTCGGCGTCATCCCGCGCGCGCTGTTGGAACGCGAGATCGCCGACCACGGCGCCGACGAGCTGGTCCTCTGCGACACCATGCGCGAGCGCAAGGCGGAGATGGACCGGCGCTCCGACGCGTTCATCACGCTGCCGGGCGGCATCGGGACGTTGGAGGAGCTGCTGGAGGTCTGGACCGCGCGGACGCTCGGCATGCACACCAAGCCGGTCGTGGTCTGCGACCCGGACGACGCGTTCGCGCCGCTGCGCGCGCAGATCGCCCAGCTCGTCGAACGCGGCTTCGCCCGCCCCGACATCAACGACGCGCTCGCCTGGTGCACGACCGCCGCCGAGGCCGTGGACCTCGCCGAGGGCTCCGGCTCGACCCCGTCCCCCACCGAGGCCGAGCTCATCGAGGCCGACCCCGACTGACCGCTCGTTTCGCCCGGTGATCAATGCTGCGCGGCGTACGGGTGCACGGTGCGGCGCGCAGCACGGTTCGGGGCGGTGACGGTGAGGTCGGTCCGCGGCGGCCGTGGCCGGGTGGCGTACCAGGCGCGGACGTCCGCGACCAGGCGGCCCGGGTCGCGCGTTACGTCGCCCGAGACGTAGCGCAACGACTCGACGCCGAGGCGGGTCAGCGCGTTGTGCCGCGCCCGGTCGCGGGCGAACGACCGGCGCGTGGTGTGCGCGTCCCAGCCGTCGAGCTCCACCACGAGGCCGCCGTCGAGGTACAGGTCGACCGGGCCGACGCTCACGCCGCGGCCGTGCAGCACGACGCCGCCGCGCGGCGCGAACCCGGCCGCCGCCAGTGCCTCCGCGGCCCGCACCTCGGCGACGCAGTCGTGGCCGGCCGCGTACTCCGCCAGCACCGCGCCGAGCACGGCCGCGCCGGAGCGCCCGCGGCCGCGGCGGGCGGCGAGGTCGGTGACGTGCGCGAGCCCGCGGAACACCGCGTCCTGCACCACGGCCAGCGTCGCCGCCCGCCCCAGCGCCGGTGCCGCGAACGCCAACGCGTCCGGCACCGCCGCCACGAACAGGTCGCCCACCGGCACGGGCTCCGCCCACCGCGTCGTCCGGTGCAGGGCCAGCTCCGGCGCCGGGCGGCGCCCCCGCCGCGTCACCGGTACGACGACGTCGACCGGCGGTGGCGCGTCGGCCAGCAGCCCGTACCGGTGCAGCGCCGCCCGCCCGGTCAGCGCGTACGGCGGGCCCGTCGCGAGCGCCGCCGCCCAGGTCCAGGTCGCCGTTGATGGCGGCAGCCCGGCGACCCAGTACACGTGCGGGAACGGCTCGTGCCACAGCCCCGCCGCGACCCGCCGCCGGACCGCGGCGCGGGTGAGTCCGGAGCGCAGTGCCTGGCGCTCGCTGAACGCCCCCGCCTGCGCCCGCGCCGTTGCGGCCAAGGTCTTGTTCACGCACCGAGCCTGGCGCGCCGCGGCGTCGCGCAGGGCCGCGCCGCGGGATCTGTGGATCCCGCCGCACGCCCTGTGGACCCCGCTGCCGTTGATCAATGCTGCGCCGCGCTGCGCGGACCCGTACGCAACGCAGCATTGATCATCCGCGGGGGAGGGGCTACGCGCGGGGCGGGACCTCGGGGACGGGGAGCAGCGGGGGGAGGCTGGCGTGACCCGGGGCCGCCGCGCCGTCGGCGAGGCCGAGGCGCGTGGTGGGCCAGCGCTTGCGGGAGGCGAGCGCGAGCTTGTTCATGAGGTTCAACGCCGCCGGGTCCTCGGCACCGGGCCGCACCTCGACCAGCCCTGCCTCGCGCAGCCCCTGCATCCACTCCAGACCGCGCTGCGTGCGGACCAGCGTCAGCGTCCAGCCGTCGCCCTGGCCGAGCCCGCCGGTCGAGATGTCGGCGTGCTGCGCCGCGAAGTCCGGGCAGGTCGTGCAGCCCGGCCGGGTGTGCTTGTGCGTGTCCTTCAACGGGATGTCGACGCGGGTGCTCTCCTCGCCGTGCCAGACGATGAACTTCCCCTTGATGTTCACCTTCGAGATCGAGTCGAGTGGGATGCCGTACTCGTCGGCGAGCATCCCCTCGTACATGCCGTCATAGGTGAACGTCTTGGAGCAGAGCAGCCCGATCGTCAGCGCGATGCGGCGCGCGTACTTGTTGAGGCGGTTCGCGTTGACGGTGCCGTTGATCGACGCCTGGCAGGACATGCCGACCAGCGCGAGGTTCTTGAGACCGGCCGCCTCGGCCTCGCGCATGGCGAGCGGGTTGGCCGAGTACGTGTAGCGCGACCCGGCGGTGCGCAGCACGCCCGCGCGGTCGGTGACGACGGCGGGCACGGCGTCGAGGGTGCGTTCGGGGGAGAAGTCGGAGACGAGCGCGCCGTCGATGCGGCCGGTCTCCAGCCCCCAGATCAGCAACGCCGACACGAGACCGCCGTCCTGGCCGGCCGTGAACACCTCGGAGTCGGTGGCGCGCACGAGCAGCACCTCCGACGCGACGCCCGCCGGCTCGTCGGCGGCCCGCTCGCGCCCGAACAGCGCGACGTCGCTCGCCGTCTCCCAGTCCCGGAACCGCGGGCACGCCCGGGTGCAGATGTCGCACCCCTTCTCGCCGTACACGCAGTTGTCGGCGAGCGTCGTCGCCTCGACGTTGAACGGCTGGTACGAGACGGCGTGGTCGTAGCCGAGCACGTCCCGGGGGCAGGCCATCACGCAGGCCGCGCACCCGGTGCAGAGCCCGGTCTGCACGACCTCGTGGAACAGCTCGTGCCACTGCGTCTTCGCGTCGTCCATCGCCCGACCCTACCCAGGGTGTCGGGGCAGGGGGCCGACCGGTACCCGCTAGTTCCGCCTACGGCTCCCTTAGTCGCGGGTACCGGTCGGCCCCCTGCCCCTCGCGCTTAGAGTCGAGGCGTGGACTACCCGAGGGCGCTGGCGCGGCGGTGGGCGTGGATCACCGTGGTCGTCACCGGCGTCGTCGTCTACGGCGGCTGCGCGCTGCTGCGCTACGACCTGGGCTCGACGACGGTGAGCTTCGCGATGTTCGCGGGGCTGTTCGGCGGGACGGCGTGGTTCCTCGGGCACGAGGTGGCGGCGTACCGGAAGTGCCCGCGCTGCGGCCACCAGCAGACGCACAAGCCCGGCACCTGCCCGGAGTGCGGCTACGACGTGCGGGCGCGGCCGCGGTTCGTGTGCGAGGAGGGGCACGCGGCGTTCGAGCCGGGGCTCTGCGACTGCGGGCGCCGGCGCAAGGAGTACGTGCCGCCGGACATCGGCAGCCGGATCGGCCGGATGCTGTGGTTCGGCGGCGCGCTACTCGCCGCCCTGGTTCTCACCGGCCTGCTTCTCGGCAAGTGACCGCAGCACGCAGAACTCGTTCCCCTCGGGGTCGCGCATGACGGTCCAGCGGCCGTGCTCGTAGAAGTCCTCGACCACGACGGCGCCGAGCGCCTCGATGCGGGCGACCTCCTCGGCGCGCGGCACGTCGGGCGTGAGGTCGAGGTGCAGGCGGTTCTTGAGCTGCTTGGCGTCGGGGACCTTGAGGAACAGCAACGTCACGCCGTTGGCGTCGGCGACCTCGGCCCAGTCGTCGTCGGCGGGCACCGGGTCGTACTCCGCCTCGGTCCCCAGCACCGCCGCCCAGAAGCGGGCGACGGCGGCCGGGGAGAGGGCGTCGAAGGTGACCTGGTGGACGGTGGACGTCACCGCAGGAAGCCGACCGCGTCGACGCCGACGGTGGGCCGGCCGGAGGTGCCGTAGACGCGCACCCGGAGGGTGTGGTTGGCGTTGGCGAGCCCGGTGCGGCTGAACAGCACCTGCCGGAACGCCGTGCCCGACCGGTAGGAGTCGATCAGGCCGGACCAGGCGCCGCCGTCGATCGAGACCTGGAACTGGCCGTACGACGCCGCCTTGAGCCCGACCAGGTAGATCGCGGTGCCGGGCGCGGTGATGGACAGCGTGGCGCCCGCGGTCGAGCTGTAGTGGTGCGAGCCGCGGTAGAGCGACGCGTTGGACGCGGTGCCCCAGCCGGACGAGTACGCGGCGGAGCCGTCGTCGTACGGCACGAGCGTGCTGGCGACCGCGCTGGTGCCGCCGGCACGGCCGGACGGGTCGACGCTCTGCACCTTGAACCGGTACGTCGCGCCGATCGTGCCGGTCATCGACGCGGACGTGGCACTCGTGGCGGACAGCCACGTCGCGTACGCGCCGTTGTTGGTCGAGCGGAGGACGTTGAACCGCGTGCCGGCGGGGGCGCTGGCGAGCGACCACGACACGGTGAACGCCGGCGTGGCCGAGGTGTTCGTGGACAGCGCCGGTGCGGTCACGGCCGGCGCGCCGAGCCCGGTGACGCTGAGGAACACGCTGCCGCTGGCGATCGCGCTGCCGGCGGCGTTCTTGACGGGCGTCGGGGCGGCGGCGGCCCGGGTGAGGGTCCAGTAGTACGTGCCCTGCGGGAGCTGCGTCGCGGAGGTGTCCTTGCCGTCCCAGGTGGCGGTGACCTCGCCGTACTGCGAGTTCACCGGGATGGACCGCACGACCGGGCCGGTGGCGCTGCCGGAGTGCAGGTCCAGCGTGCCGGTCATGTCGTTGGACAGCAGGAACGACGGCTGCCAGGTCGCCGTGGGCGCGCCCGGGCCGAAGCCGGCCGGGAGCCTGCCGCCGAGGTAGCGCGGCTCGGCGGAGAACGACGGGAAGAAGTCGTGCAGGTCGCGGACGACGGCCCGCAGGTCGGCGTCGGGGCGCCAGCCGGCGACGACGCCGTCGAGCGCCAGCGGCCCCTCCGCGAACGAGTCGACCAGGGCGTCCGGCGCCGGGCTGACCCGCGTGTCGTAGAGGTGGACGCTCACGTCGTGCGGGTGCGCGACGAGCAGCAGCCCGTCCCAGTACGCCAGGTCCCACACGTCCGGGTCGCCGGCGTGCAGCAGCATCGGCAGGGCCGTGGTGGCCCCGGTGGCGCCGTTGAACAGGCCGCTGACGAACCCGGCGCCGGTGCCGCCGTGCCAGAACGCGTAGACGACCTCGGCGCCCCACATGGACAGGTGCCAGCCGTCGTCGTCCACGCAGGACGACGTGCAGGTGGCGGCGAGGACCGTCTGCGTCCCGCCGGTGAGCAGGTTGCGGCGCTGCACCAGGCCGGTGTCGTAGTTGATGGTCGCGACGTACTCGCCGAAGATCGCCGCGAACACGTGGCCGAGGTCGGTGACGGTGCCGGCGAGGATGTCGATGACGCGGCTGCGGACGCCGCCGCTGACCAGCACGCGGTGGCCGGAGACGGCGACCTTGCCGACCTCGTTCTCCGGGTACGTCCGCACCGCCAGCGTCGTGCCGAGGCGGCCGTAGTGGACGTCCGTGGTGCCGGCGGTCGCGCCGCTCGTGCTGTAGGCGACGTACGGGCCGGAGATGCCGACCGAGCCGTCGGCGGCGCTCGCCAGCGACGACTCCGGCCCGAGCGAGCCGGGGACGTTGCCGTTGGCGACGGAACGCGCGAACGCCGGGATGTCGGCGGTCGTGTCGTCGGTGTAGACGGCGCGGCCGGCCGAGATCGCGAGCGCGCGGGTGTTCGACGGGCGGACGGGCACCAGCCCGGTCAGCGTGCCGCTGAGCGAGCCGGGCGTGACCTTGTAGAAGCCGGGCGTGCCCGCGCGGCGGTCGTTGACGACGAACTGGCCGGTGGCCTCCAGCGTGCTGAGCCCGCTGGCGACGAGCGGCCGCGCGTAGAGCGCGGGCGTGGTGTCCCACGCCATCGTCCACAGCGACACCGAGCCGTCGCCGTCCTCGTTCGGCACGGTCCACGCGACACCGGAGTCGTTGGCGGCCAGGTCCTCGATGAACGTGTTGGTCAACGACGCCTGGACGCTCGGGGTGCTCCCCGGCGACGACCGCAGCACGCGGCGCACCTCGGTCGTCTCGAACGACGGCCCGGTGCCGTCGAGGTGCCACGCGACGTAGGTGGGCGTGAGGACGCCGTCGTCGCCGTCGCCGAGGCTGGTGACGGTGCTGGTGCCCCGGTTGACGTAGGTGACCTCGCCCTGGCCGGACACGACGATGCCGTTGGCGTCGCCGACGGCGGTCGGCGGCTCCTCGTAGTGCAGCGGCGCGTCCCACACGGCGGTGAGCGTGCTGGGGGAGCCGGTCCAGCCGGTGACGCCGATCTTGTCGGTGGTGGGGTTCCAGACGATGGCGGCGTTGTCGGCGTTGCCGATGTACTGGTAGCCGGCCGGCGTCGTCATCGTCGACACGGTCGGGCAGGTGCCGATCGAGCAGGAGCGCACCGCGGTGACCGGACCCGCGTACAACGACGCGTCGAAGGTCGGCGCGGACGGGAACGCCACGCGGCTGCCCGCGATGGTCGCGCCCATGCGGCGGTACGGGCGCGGCCCCAGGTCGACGGTGCTGCTGCCCACGGCCATCGCGGCCGGCGCCAGGTACAGCCGGCCGAAGCCGCCCACGTCCGCGCTGTAGACGGTGCCGCCGGTGCTCGAGGAGATCTCGTACGCGGCGGTCGGGACGAAGCTGTCGTGCGCGTCGATGACGACGGCGCCGGGACCGGCGGTGGCGGGCACGGCGCCGAGGCCGGCCGCGATCAGCAGGGCGGCGGGCAGCGCGGCGAGGCGGCGGAACGCGGGCATGCGGGGACTCCCCAGACCGATGAGTGGGCTGCCGCGAATCATGGCCCAGCGGAGCCCGCGCGTCCTCGAAACGGTCGAAACCGGGCCGCCACCCCGGGAGGCCGCGCGGCCCGGCTCAGTCGGGCGCGATGAAGTCGTCCGGCGCGAGGCGCAGCATGTCCACCGGGCGGTCGTTGACGCAGTGCTCGACGACGATCGCCTCGCAGTCCTCGGCGGTGACGCCGCCGTACCAGACGTTGTCCGGCATGACGGCGACGACGGGCCCGGACGTGCACGCCTCCATGCAGCCGCTGTAGACGACCTTGATGTTCGTGAGGTCGTGGCGGCCCTGCGCCTCGCGGAGCTCGTTGAACACGTCGTCGGCGCCGCGCTGGAGGCAGGAGCCGCGCGGGTGGCCGGCGGCGCGCTCGTTGATGCAGACGAACAGGTACCGCTCAGGCATCGCCATGGGCGTGCACGACCTCCTCGGCGCAGGAGCAGCCCTGCTCGGACGACGGGTGGGACCACACGAACTCGGCGCCGTGCGGGGTCTGCCGGTGGTCGAGCGTCGCGCCGGGGAGGCGCAGCATCGACGCGATGTCGACGTAGAGGCGGACGCCGTTGTCCTCGACCTCGAGCTCGCCCGGCTCCGGCTCCGCGGCGAGGTCCATCAGCGCCACGAACCCCTCGCAGCCGGACGACTGCACCGTCACGCGCAGCCCGGTCGCGCCGGCGCGCGCGAGCAGCGCCCGCGACCGCTCGGCGGCCGCGTCGGTGACGGTCACGACGTCGCCCACGCGCCCATTCTCTACGCGAGCCCGCGGCGGCCGACGGCGAGGTCGGCGTCGCCGCGGATCGCCGCCACCGTCCGCAGCACCCGCACCGTCTCCGCGACCTGGTGCGCGCGGAAGATCCGCGCCCCGAGCCAGGCGCTGACGGCCGTCGCCGCGAGCGTGCCCTCCAGGCGCTCGCCGACCGGCAGGTCCAGCGTCTCCCCGACGAAGTCCTTGTTCGACAACGCCACCAGCACCGGGAAGCCCGTCGCCACCAGCTCGGGCAGGCGGCGGGTGACGGCGAGCGAGTGCCGGGAGTTCTTGCCGAAGTCGTGGCCGGGGTCGACCACGATGCCGTCCCGGCGGACGCCCTTCGCCAGCGCGTCGTCCGCGAGCCGGGTGCAGGTCGCGACGACGTCGGCGACCACGTCGTCGTACGCCACCCGGTGCGGCCGGGTGCGCGGCGTCGCGTGGCCGGCGTGGGTGCAGACCAGCCCGGCGCCGTGCGCCGCCGCGACCTCCGCGAGCCGCGGGTCCGCGCCCTCCCACACGTCGTTGAGGAGGTCGGCCCCCTCCCGGCAGGCGGCCTCGCCGACCTCGGCGCGCCACGTGTCGACGCTGATCACGACGTCCGGGTGCCGCGACCGGACCTCCCCGACGAACGCCGCCGTCCGCCGGATCTCCTCCGCCGCGTCGACGTCGTCGCCCGGCCCGGCCTTGACGCCGCCGACGTCGACGATCGCCGCGCCCTCCTCGACCACCCGGTCCACGCGGTCCAGCGCCGCGCCGTGCGCGTACGTCGCCCCCTTGTCGAAGAACGAGTCCGGCGTGCGGTTGACGATGGCCATGACGGCGAGGTCCGTGCCGGAGAACGTCCTCCGGCCGAGGCGTAGGTCCACGTCACCTCCGGGTAGCCATGACACGATTGGCACCGCACCGTACGACGCCGGCCCGAAGGGTGTGCTCGTTGATAACGCTCCTCGCGATCCTCGGCGTCCTCGCCGTCGTCTTCGGCGTGGCCGTGGTCCTGACCGGGCGCGCGGAGGTGCTCTCCGACGAGTCGCCCGACCGCGCCGCCACCGGCATCCCGCGCGACCGGGCGATGACGCCGGAGGACGTGATCGGGCTGCGGTTCGCGCTGGCGTTCCGCGGCTACCGGATGGACGAGGTGGACGACGCGCTGGACCGGCTCGCCGCCGAGATCGCCGCGCGCGACGAGGCGATCCACCGGCTGCGCGCGGGCGCCGCGGCGCAGGCCGCGCCGGCGGCGGCGTACGTTCCGTCCGACGCGAGCGGCGACGTCCCGTCCGGGACGCCGGTGGAGCAGCCGGGCGAGCCGTGGCCGTCGCCGCCGGAGGTGGCCGTGACCGAGCCCGCGTACGTGCCGTCCGACGCCACCGGCGAGGTCGCGCCCGGGACGCCGGTGGACGTGCCGCCCGCGCCGGACGCGGGGGAGCCGGACGGCGTGGAGCCGGAGTTCCGCGAGCCGGAGCCCGCGCCGCCCGCCCCGGAGCCGCCGGCCGCGCCCTCGGTGCCGGAGCCGCCCGCCGTGCGGCCGGTGCCCGAGTGGACGCCGCCGGCGCCGGAGCCGCCCGCGGCGCCGGTCGTGCCGGAGCCGGCGCCGGGGTTCGCGCCCGAGCCGCCGTCGCCGCCGTCGCCGCCGACGCCGCCGGAGCCGCCGGAGCCGCCGGAGCCGCCGAGCCCGTACCGGCCGGAGGTGCCGGACATCCCGACGTACGACCCGTGGTCGGTGACGCCGCGCAGCCGCTACACCGACGGCCCGACGTACCTCGAGGTCGAGCAGCACGACGACGCCGGCGTCGCCGAGGCCGTCACCGAGCACCACACCGGCTACGCGCCCCCGCCGCCGGCCGCGCCGGACGACGACACCGAGTAGGTGGCCGAGCTCACCGTCTCCGTCGACGTCGCCGCGACGCCGGAGCGGGTGTGGGACGCCGCGGTCGACTGGGACCGCCAGCACGAGTGGATGGCGCTGACCCGCGTCCGCGGCGGGCAGGGGCCGGGTGCGCGGCTCGAGGCGTTCACCGGGGTGGGGCGGCTCGGCTTCGTGGACCCGATGACGGTGACGACGTGGGACCCGCCGCGGCGCTGCGTCGTCCGCCACGACGGGCGGGTCGTGCGGGGGACGGCGGCGTTCGAGGTGGTGCCGCTGCCCGGCGGGCAGGCGCGGTTCGTCTGGACCGAGTGGCTGGTGCTGCCGCTCGGCCTGGTGGGCGAGCTGGGGTTCGCGCTGCTGAAGCCGTTGATCCGCTGGCCGCTGGTGTGGTCGATGCGGAGGTTCGCGACGTTCGTCAGTAGCCGCGGAACGTCGGGGGCTCCTTCGCCAGGAACGACCTGACGGCGTTGACGTGGTCGTCGGTGCGACCGGCGGCCGCCTGGAGCTCGGCCTCGCGCGCCAGCGCGTCCGGCAGCGACGTCGTGAACGACTCGGCGACCAGCCGCTTGATGTAGCCGTACGCGACGGTCGGCCCGGCCGCGAGCTGCCGCGCGAACGCGCCCGCCTCCTCGGCCAGCGACTCCGCCGGGACGACGCGCGTCACGAGGCCGAGCCGCAGCGCCTCCTCGGCGCGCACCGGCTCGGACAGCAGCAGCAGCTCCAGCGCCTTCGCCGAGCCGACGAGCCGCGGCAGCGTCCACGACGCGCCGGTGTCCGGCACCAGGCCGATCTTCGAGAACGCCATCGCGAACGACGCCTTCTCGCTCGCGATGCGGAAGTCGCAGGCGAACGCGATCGACGCGCCCGCGCCGGCCGCCGCGCCGTTGATCGCGGCGACGGTCGGCTTGGGGAGGGTCGCCAGCGTGGTGGCGACGTCGTTGAAGCCGGCGACGATGCCGCCGAGGTCGGGGTCGTCCGCCTCGTAGAGCGGCAGCAGCTCCTTGAGGTCCTGCCCGACGCAGAACGCCCGCCCCTCGCCGGTGATGAGCACCGCGCGGACGTCGCCGTCCTCGGCCGCCTCCTCGAACGCCGCCCGCAGGCCGTCGCGCACGGCCTGGTCGGCGGCGTTCATCGCGTCGGGGCGGTTGACGGTGACGGTCGCGACGCCGTCGGCGACGTCGTAGCGGACGGCGTCGCTCATACGGCGGCGCCGGAGTCGTCGACCACCTCGGCCGTGAACATCGTGACGAGGTCCATGCCGCCCCAGGACTGGAGGTTCTCGCCGGAGGAGCGCCACGGGTCCGTCTTGAACGCCGCCTTCATCGACTCGACGTCGGTGAAGTAAAGCTCGGCGAGCAGGTAGTACGCCGGCTCGCCGACCATCATCCGGGTCACCTTGGCGAGCTCGGTGCGGACCAGGCCCGGGGTGTCGTTGACGATCGGGACGTGGGTGCCGAAGTAGTCCTTGTCGAACCGCTCCGGGTCCTCGGGGGTGCGGTAGAGGGCGACGTACTTGATCACTCGCGGGCCTCCAGGCAGGAGTCGACGAAGCGCGCGGCGGCCGGGAGCAGCCGCGAGGACTCGGCGTCGAAGTACGCCGCGGCCTTGCTGCCCGGCCAGTCGATCGGCAGCAGCGCCGGGGGCAGGGCGGGGTCGGTGAACAGGAACTTCCGCCACTCGTGCACGAGCCGGGTCCGGGCGACGAACGCCGCCTGGTCCGTCTCGGCGTCGCCCGCCCAGGTGGCCGCCTCGTCCAGGAACCGCAGGTACGAGCGGCCGAGGCCGTCGAGGTCCCAGGCGCGGGCGATGAGCATCGCCGAGTCGCCGTCGTGGTGCGCGGTGAACCGCTCCGCCCGCGCTCCCTCGGCGGCGAGCAGGCCGTCCAGCTCGCCGGCCGGTCGCGGCGCGAGCCAGGTGGTGTCGTCCAGCGGGCCGTAGCCGAGGAACGACAGCCCGGCGCGCAGCCGGTCGCGCGCCGAGCGGCCGGCGGGGAGCGTCACGGAGAGCAGGTGCCAGGAGCCGTCCCAGTCCATCGACCGGGTGCGGTAGATGCGGGCCGCGGCGTCGTCGAGGCGGCGGGTGGCGCGCGGCGTGAGCGCGTACCCGGAGGCGCCGTGGACGCGGGTCGGCGTGAGCCACCCCTGCCGCACCATCCGGGAGATCGCGGTGCGGACGGCCGGCGGCGCGACACCGAGCGGCGCGAGCAGGCGGACCAGCGCGGCGACGGGCGCGGCGCCACCGCGCTCGCGCAGGTGGTCGCCGAACAGGTCGAACAGCGCGGAGCGCGCGTTCACGGTCGTCACCTCCTCGGAGCGGGCCACGCCGCAGTATGACGAGCGCGGCCGCGACCCTGCCACGGCGCCGTTCCCGGGGCCGCGCCGGGGCGGCCGGGGGTGCCCGAGTTTCCGTCCGCGCCGCAGATGCGGGAGAATCGCCGTACCGAAGGGCCGCGCGCGTCGCGGCCGCACGACCACCGAGCGCGCGACGCGAGGGGAGACAGCATGGCGGCGATGAAGCCGCGGACGGGCGACGGTCCGCTGGAGGTCACCAAGGAGGGGCGCGGCATCGTGATGCGCGTTCCGCTGGAAGGTGGCGGCCGGCTGGTCGTCGAGCTCTCGGCGGACGAGGCCACCGCCCTCGGCGACGCGCTGAAGGGCGTCGTGACGGGCTGAACCAGCGTGACGGAAGGCGGCGGGGGGACCCGCCGCCTTCCGCATGTCCGAGCAGCATGTCCGAGCCGTACGGAGGCCCACCCGTGCTCGATCTTCGACTCGTGCCGCCCGCCGACCCGGCGACCGTCACCGACGCGGCCGTCGCGGTCGCCGTCGTCGACGGTGCCGTCCGCGGCGGCGACGCCCTCGGCGCCGCGCTCGGCGTCGACCTCGCCGAGCACGTCGAGAAGGAATCGTTCAAGGGCGAGCCGGGCGACGTGCTCGCGGTCCCGGCGTTCGGGCGGCTCGGCTCGGACGTGCGGACGGTGCTGCTCGTCGGCCTCGGCAAGGCCGCCGGCGCCGACGCGACGACGTTCCGCAAGGCGGGCGCGGCGCTCGCGCGCAAGGCCGGCAAGGCCGGCACCGTCCACGCGCTGGTGACGGCGGAGGCGACGCCGGCCGAGCTGGCGGCGTTCGCGGAGGGCGCGCTGCTCGCGTCGTACGCCTACACCGAGAACAAGTCCGACCCGAAGCCCCCGACGCTGACCCGCGTCGACCTGGCCAGCCGCAAGGGCGGCGCCAAGGCGGAGGCCGCGCTCGACCGCGCCCGCCACCGCGCCACCGCGACCGCGCTGGTGCGCGACCTCGCCAACCGGCCGTCGCTGGACAAGACACCGGAGTGGCTGGCGAAGCAGGCCGCCACCCTCGCCAAGAGGACCGGGCTCGGCGTCACCGTGCTGGAGCCGGCCGAGCTGGCCGAGCGCGGGTTCGGCGGCATCCTCGCCGTCGGCGGCGGCAGCACCCGCAAGCCGCGGCTGATCCGCCTCGACTACGACCCGCCCGGCAAGACCCGCGCGCGGGTCCTGCTCGTCGGCAAGGGGATCACGTTCGACACCGGCGGGCTGTCCATCAAGCCGAACGACGGCATGGCCGCGATGAAGACCGACATGGCCGGCGGGGCCGCCGTCATCGCGACGTTGCAGGCGCTGCCCGCGCTCGGGCTGCCGGTGCGCGTCGTCGGCCTGGTGCCCGCCGCCGAGAACATGCCGTCCGGCACCGCCGCGCGCCCTGGCGACGTGATCCGCCACTACGGCGGCCGCACCGTCGAGGTCCTCAACACCGACGCCGAGGGCCGGCTGGTGCTCGCCGACGCGCTCGCGTACGGCGTGCGGGAGCTGGACCCCGACTACGTCGTCGACCTGGCCACGCTGACCGGCGCCATCGGCATCGCGCTCGGCAAGCGGACCGCGGGCCTGTTCGCCAACGACGAGCGGCTCGCGGCGGCGCTGCTGCGCGCGGCCGAGCAGGCGGGGGAGCGGGTCTGGCGGATGCCGCTGGTGGACGACTACCGGCGCGACCTCGACTCGCCGGTCGCCGACCTGAAGAACATCGGCGGGAAGTTCGGCGGCGGCTCGATCACGGCGGCGCTGTTCCTGCGCGAGTTCGTCGACGGCAAGCGCTGGGCGCACCTCGACATCGCCTCCGCGGCGCGGTCGGACAACGACGAGGACGAGATCAGCAAGGGCGCGACCGGCTTCGGCGTCCGCACCCTGCTGACGTGGCTCGAGTCGCTGTAGTGGCCGAGGCGCACTTCCGCGGTCCCGCCGGCGTCCTCGCCGTCCTGCTCCTGGAGATCGCGCTCGGCTCGCTCGGCGTGCTCGTCGTCGCGCCGGTGTGGGGCGTGGTCAAGCGCGGCTACTTCCTGCTCGTCGGCTGGACCGTCGCCGTCTGCGCGCTGCTCGCCTGGCTGTCCGCGCGCGGCGCGCTCGCCGACGCCGGCTCCGACGGCACCCTCGCCAACGTCGCGCTGCTCGCGCTGCTCGGGCTCTCCGCCGCGTCGCTGGCGGCGTTGCAGACGCGGCGCGAGGCGGTGGGGCGGTGGCTCGGCGCCGCAGGCTGCATCGCCGGTGTCGTCGCGGTCGTCGGCATCGCGCAGCTCCGCGGCAGCGGCGGCGAGCTGTGGGGCGGGCTGGCCGCGATGCTGACGGGGGCGGCGTTCCTCGGCGCGACGTGGGACGGCATGGTGCTCGGCCACTGGTACCTCGTGGACCGCAAGCTCACCGTGTCGCCGATGCGCTGGCACGCGTGGGCGTTCACCGCCGGCATCGCGCTGGCGCTGGTAAGCGCCGGGCTGGCGAAGGGCGGCACGCCGACCGGCAGCGAGGCCGGCCTGAACCCGCTGCTCTACGTCTCCAACCTCACGCTGTACCTGGCGTTCGGCCTGGTCGCGGTCAACGCGCTGCTGGCGTTCTTCGTGCACAAGCTCGTCAACGAGGGCTCGATCCGCGCCGCCACCGGCATGCTCTACCTCGCCGTGATCATGGCGTTCGCGGCGGAGTTCGCGGCGAAGGCGCGCTTCTTCACGGTCTAGTCGTCGCGCTTCTCCTGACCGAAGGTGATGGTGAGCACCTTGCCGCGCGGCCACGACACCTTGCCCAGCCGCACGATCCCCAGCATCACGGTGACGGAGACGAGCACGAACGCCGAGTGCGTCTCGTGCAGGGCGTAGCCGCCGAGCGCGCAGACCATCCCGAGCTCGGCGACCTGCGGCCAGGTGGGCGAGTGCGGCGGGCGGCGGCGGGCCGGGCGCGACGCCGCCCGCGACGCGGCGCGCGACGGGACGTCGCGTGCGTCGCGCAGCGCGGGCTGCGGGGCTGCCGCCGTCACCGTGCACTCCCGTCCGGGCAGGCGACCGCCGGCGCACGGGGACGCGGTCACCGCCCAGTCAGGAGTTGGAAGGTCCGGACTGTGCGCGGTCCTGCTCGGTACCGAAGGCCCCCGTGGCCCTCCGGCATTGCACCTTCTTCTTTCGCGCAGAGCCGCCACACGGCCAATGGGGGACCGGGTAGGGAAGGCGACGCGGCGCGCACGCAGCGTAGCGGAATGCCCGAATTGGGTGCAATACCAGACAAATATTCAGTTGTGGTGGCGGGCGCGGGCCGCTGACGCGGACGCGCCACGCGCTACGCGGTGACCCCCGGGTGCGCGGGGAGCCTCGGCTCCGCGAGCGGCGGGGCGGCGGACGAGACGACGTGCTGGGCGCGTTCCCTGGCGGCGTCGAGGAGGAACGCGCTCAACGACACCCCGGTCAGCGCGGCGGCACGCCGGAGCAGGGCGTCGAGCGCCGGGTCGACCCGCAGGTTGATCCGGGCCGAACGGCGCGGTGGAGCAGTGGTCATGCCGCTGATCCTGCCCCTCCGCGCCCGGGGACCGACCGGCGGGAGGGGAGATTGTGGACAGTGCCGCGCCACTTGTGGAAGCAGGGGCCGGTGCGGTCAGAGCACGATCGTCTTGTACGCCGCTGCGCAGGCGGCCGCCAGCAGGGCAACGGCGGCGGCGGTGGTGACGGCCACGTCGATCACGACACACGTCCAGTAGAAGCGGGGGTCCTTGCGTCGAAGCCGCGCGACGCGTACGTCATCGGCGAGGGTTGCCGGGAACTGCCGGTCGGCTACCCAGCAGAAGAACGACATGAGCGGGTGGAGACGCGTCAGGTGCGACAGCGTCCGGGCGCCGATGTCTGACGCCGCGGGATCCGGCGGCGTCGTCGCGTCCTTGGTGTTCGTGACCTCCCGGCGGGAGCCCTCGATGTTCCGCAGAGCCTCGTCGCGGGCCAGCGGCGCAGGCTCCGCGCCGCGTTGCGGCTCCTCCTCCGCCGTGCCGCCCCCGTTCGTCATGCGTCAGAACCCGAGGCGCAGCCGGCGGTACTTGAGCGCATCGAGCGACACGTCGAACCGGCGCATCAGCTCGAAGTCGCTCGTCCGCTCGTTGACAGCGGCACGCAGCGCGGCCTCGGGCATCAGGAGCGATCCCGCGAACTCGTTCGCGTACACCTCGTCGAGGGCACCTCTGCCGGAGTCGGAGCGCTTGTCGACGAACGCCTTGCCTTCGGCGAGCTCTGCCGACCGCAACACGTAGTGCCCGATCTCATGCGCGCAGGAGAACCGGAAGCGGGCCGGCGGCTGGTCCTTGTCGAGGTAGATGTCGACGCCGGCCGCGCTACCGACGACCATTCCGAAGACATCGTCCGCGAGCTGCGCCGAGAAGACCGACAGGCCGAGCGCGCGAGCGATCGACACGGGATCGACCGGGTACGCGTCGGTGGACCAGTACGAAGCCAGCACGTTGTCGGCATCCGCCCGTGCCTTCTGCCGGACCTGTTCGTAGGTCAGGTCCCGAAGCGCGTCCGCCGGTCGAGCCGCCACGGCCGAAGCGTATGCCACTCTCCCGTTCCTCCCTGGTGACGACGGACGTCCATTCTCCCGCCGGCACGGCGACTCGCAGGGGCAGGCGCGCGATCTGTGGACAGGGGAGAACGCCTGTGGACGCAGCGACCGCGGCCCGCGCGAGCCGGGGCCGGCGCACCGAGCCGGGGCGCCGAGCCAGGCCAGCGTGCCCGGCCAGGTCAGCCGCGGACGGCCACCAGCAGCCCGTCGCCGACCGGCAGCAGCGCGGACACCAGCCCGGCGTCCTCGGCGACCGTCTCCAGCAGCGACCGGACCGCCTGCGTGTCGGCGTCGTCGGCCTCGGGGTCGGCGACCTTGTCGTGCCAGAGGGCGTTGTCGACGGCGACGATCCCGCCGGGCCGCAGCAGCCGCACGCCCTCCACCAGGTACTCCGGGTACTCCGCCTTCAGCGCGTCGATGAACAGCAGGTCGTACGCCCCCTCGGTGAACCGGGGCAGCACCTCCAGCGCCGGCCCGCAGATCAGCCGCACCCGCGACCCCGAGAACCCCGCCTCCGCGAACGTCGCCCGCGCCAGCCGCTGGTGCTCCGGCTCCACGTCGATCGAGGTGAGGACGCCGTCGGGGCGCATGCCGCGGAGCAGCCAGGTGCCGGAGACGCCGGTCCCGGTGCCGATCTCGATGACCGAACGCGCCCCCGCCGCGGCCGCGAGCAGCCGCAGCGCCGCGCCGCCGCCGGGGCCGATCGGCGTGCAGCCGACCTCGTCGGCGCGCTGCCGGCCGTTGCGGAGCGCCTCGTCCTCGGGCACCCACCGCTCGGCGTACTCCCAGCTCGCGCGCGCACTCCCCATGGCGGCGAGCCTACGGGAACTCCGCGCGCGCCCACGGCGTTACCCACGGTGCCGGGCGCGACCCCCGTCGCCCGGCGCCACGTGCCGCCCCCGGGGTCACCCCGACCCGACCCCGGGTGCGGCGCGGGCGAACGTTTGGGATGGTTTCCGGCGACAGGACGTTGACGATGGCGGTAGCGGTGCTCGCGCGGCGGGGAGGTCCGGTGGACGAAGCCACACCGGCCGTCGCCGTGGACGCGTCCTGGGTGCCCCCGACGTGGGACGAGGTCGTCCGCACGCACTCCGCGCGCGTGTTCCGGCTGGCGTACCGGCTGACCGGCAACCGCCACGACGCCGAGGACCTCACGCAGGACGTGTTCGTGCGGGTCTTCCGCAGCCTCGGCGACTACACGCCGGGCACGTTCGAGGGCTGGCTGCACCAGATCACGACGAATCTGTTCCTCGACGGCGTGCGCCGCAAGACGCGCATCCGCTTCGACGCGCTGCCCGACGACGCCGAACGCCTCGCCGGCGACGCGCCGAGCCCCGCCACCGAGGTCGACGACCGGCTGTTCGACCCCGACGTGCAACGCGCCCTCGACGCGCTGGCGCCGGAGTTCCGCGCCGCGGTCGTGCTCTGCGACATCGAGGGGCTGTCGTACGAGGAGATCGCGTCGACGCTGGGCGTCAAGCTCGGCACCGTCCGCAGCCGCATCCACCGCGGCCGCGCGCAGCTCCGCGCCGCGCTGGAGAACCGCACGCCCGGAGGCGCGGAGTGACCCACCTCGAGGACCTCGCCGCGGCGCTGGTCGACAACGAGCTCTCCCACGACGAGCGCGACCGCGCGCTCGCGCACATCACCCACTGCGGCGGCTGCCGCGCCGAGGTCGACGCGCAGCGCCGCCTCAAGGCGGTACTGGCGAACGAGCCGGACCCGGCCGTGACGCCCGCCCTCACCGCCCGGCTGCTCGCCGTGCCGCGCGTCGCCGCCGGCCCGACCACGCCCGACGTCGTCCGGCTCCGCCGCCGGCCGCGGCGTTCGCTGCGCAGCCGGGCCGCCACGGCGTCCGCGCTCGGCGTCGCGCTCGTCGCCGGGGTCGCCGCCGCGGGCGGCGGCAGCGACGGGCGGCCGGTCCGCCCGCCGGTGGAGTCGTTCGTCGAGGAGCACACCGCGACCACCGCGCGGTTGCCGCTCAACGACCCGGCCGGCAGCATCCTGCTCACGACCTACGGGCGATGAGGCCGCAGCGGCTGGTGCTCGCGGTCGCCGGGGGTGCCGCGCTGCTCGTGGCGGTACCCGCCCTCGGCGTCCCCTGCGGCGACCCGTCGCCGCCGCGCGACGGCATCGCCCTCCTGGCCAACGCCGCCCGCGCCGCGCGCCGGCTCAGCTACCACGGCACGCAGATGGTGAGCTTCTGGTCGGCCACCGGCGCGACCAGCGCGATGATCGACGTGTCGCACGTCGCCGGCACCGGCCTGCTGCTCCGCGTCGCGGCCACGCCGCAGAGCCCCGGCGGCGCCGTCTACGACGACGAGGACGGCACCGTGCCGGAGGTCGTCGGGTTCGCGAAGGGCACGCTCACGCTGCTCGCCGACCACTACGAGGTCTCCGTCGAGGGCGCGGGCGCCGTCGCGGGCCGCGCGGCCGACGTCGTCGCGGTGCGCCGCCCGGGCCGGCCGCCGTCGGCGCGGTTCTGGCTGGACCGGGCGACCGCGCTGCCGCTGCGCCGCGAGGTGCTCGACACCGACGGGCGGACGATCCGCGAGAGCGCGTTCATCCAGCTCACCGTCGGCCCCACGGTGCTGTCGAAGGCGGTGCTCGACTCGGTCGACCCGATGCCGGTGGTGGCCGGTGCGGAGCTGCGGACGACCGACCTGGAGTCGTTGCGCCGCAACGGCTGGCACGTCCCGGCCGCGCTGCCGTCCGGGCTGGAGCTGGTCGCCGCGCGGCTGCACGGCGCGGGCGACGAGGCGACGTTGCAGCTCGTCTACGCCGACGGCGTGACGACGGCGAGCGTGTTCGAGCAGCGCGGGCGGCTGGACACCGGCAGCCTGCGCGGCTGGGAGCGCGCGCGGGTTGGCCCCGAACGCGTCTGGGTACAGGGAGCGTTCCCG
>DASTMB010000011.1 GCA_035714365.1 Mycobacteriales bacterium
GTTGCCGTCGGCGGGGCGGAGCGCGACGACGACCTCGACGGTGTCCGGCGCGGCGGTCGCCGGCAGCGACGGCAGCAGCACGAACGCGCCCGCGCACGCGGCGGCCGCGGCGGCCCGGTGGAGTCTCACCCGGAGTGCATCGGCGCGTTCGCCCGGCCCCCTGAGTCACCCGGGCGGCTAGTCTCCCGTCCCGTGGCAGAACGGCTCGCTCCGGGCGACCAGGCACCGGACTTCGCGCTCCCCGACGCGGACGGCAACGTCGTCCGCCTCGCCGACCTCCGCGGCCGCAAGGTCGTCGTCTACTTCTACCCGGCGGCGTTGACGCCGGGGTGCACGAAGCAGGCGTGCGGCTTCCGCGACTCGCTCCCCGACTGGGCGGCCGCCGGGTACGCCGTCGTCGGCATCAGCCCGGACAAACCGGAGAAGCTGGCTAAATTCCGCGAGGTCGAGGGGCTGACGTTCCCGCTGCTGTCCGACCCGTCGCGCGAGGTGCTCGCAGCCTGGGGCGCGTACGGCGAGAAGCAGCTCTACGGCAAGACGGTCACCGGCGTCATCCGGTCGACGTTCGTCCTCGACGAGGACGGGCGGGTCGAGCGCGCGATGTACGGCGTCAAGGCGACCGGCCACGTGGAGAAGCTGCGCAAGGAGCTGGGCGTCTGAGCGTCACGCTCGACCCCGACCCGGCGGCGGCGCCGTTCGCGCCGCGGCACGCGGAGCTGCGCGCGTCGGTGCGGGCGTTCGTGGAGCGCGAGCTGCGCCCGCACGCCGACGAGTGGGAGGCGGCGCGGGAGTTCCCGGCGTCCGTCAACCGCGCGGCCGGCGAGGCCGGGCTGCTCGGCTGGAAGTACGGCGCCGACGACGGCGGGCGCGGCCCCGACCACCTCGCCGACGTCGTCGTGACCGAGGAGCTGGCGCGGTGCGGCTCCGGCGGCGTCGCCGCCGGGCTCGGCGCCACGAAGGACCTGGCGCCGTTCTACGTCGCCCGCTTCGGCACGCCGGAGCAGCGCGAGCGCTGGCTGCGGCCCTGCGTCGCCGGCGCCGCCGTGGCCGGGCTCGCGGTGACCGAGCCGGGCGCCGGGTCGGACGTGGCGGCGTTGACGACGACGGCCGTGCGCGACGGCGACGAGTGGGCGCTCGACGGCACGAAGGTGTTCTGCACCAACGGTTCCCGCGCCGACTGGCTGCTCGTCGCCGCGCGCACGGGCGACGAGCCGGGGCACGCGGGCATCTCGCTGTTCGTCGTGCCGACGTCGGCCGAGGGGTTCGCCGCGTCGCGGATCCCGACGCTCGGGTGGCGGACGTCGCAGACCGGCGCGCTGACGTTCGCGTCGGTGCGGCTGCCGCCCGACGCGCTGCTGGGCGAGCCGGGCGACGGCTTCGTGATGATCATGAAGTCGTTCCAGTGGGAACGCCTCGCGCTCGCCGTCGCGTCCGTCTCCGCCGCCGCCGCCAACCTCGCGGCCTGCCCGCCGTCGCCGCGCCGCGACGCGCTGGCGGTCCGGCTCGCGGCCGTCCGCGCGCTCTCGTACGACGCGCTCACGCGGCACCTCGCGGGAGAGGACGCGTTGCGCCAGGTCAGCGCCGCGAAGTGGCTGGCGTGCGACCTCGACGTGGACACGGCGTTGCTGCGGGTCGACTCCGGCGGCGGCGCCGCGGCCGAACGCGCCCTGCGCGACGCGCGCCTCGGCCCGATCGGCGGCGGGGCACGCGAGGTGATGGCCGAGCTGGTCGCGCGGACGCTGCCGCTCTAGCCCCGGCCGAACAGCCCCTTGCGCTTCTTCGGCTGCTCCTTCGGCGGCTGCTTGCCCGGCGTCGCGGCGGCGGCCGCGCGGGCCGCCGGCTGCTCCGGCTCGTCGTCCAGGCCGAGCGAGGTGAGCTCGCGCAGCAGGGCGGCGGTCTCGGAGAGGCCGGCGCGGGAGCCGTTGGCGAACGCCGGCTCGGGGTCGGCGGGCGTCGGCGCGTCGTCGGGGACGTACTCCTCGATCGTCTCGACGGTGTCGATCGCCGGCTCGGCGGTCGCGTCACTGAGGTCGCGGAACATCGACGCGACCGCGAGGGTGTCGACCGGCTCGGGCTCGGGTTCCGGGGCCGGCTCCGGGTCGGGCTCCGGCTCGGGGTCGGGCTCCGGCAGGGCGGCGAACTCGGCGGCGAGCAGCGCGGCCTCGGCACGCGCGGCCTCCTCGGCGGCCGCCTGTTCGGCGGCGACGCGCTCGGCCTCGATGCGCTCGGCCTCGATGCGCTCGGCCTCGGCGGCCTCCTCGGCCGCGCGGCGTTCGGCCTCGGCGCGCGCGGCCTCCTCGGCGGCGGCCTGCTCGGCGGCGACGCGTTCGGCCTCGGCGGCCTGCTCGGCGGCGACGCGTTCGGCCTCGATGCGGGCGGCCTCCTCCGCCGCGAGGCGCTCGGCCTCCTGGCGGGCGGCTTCCTCGGCGAGGCGTTCGGCTTCGAGGCGGGCGGCCTCTTCGGCGGCGGCCTGCTCGGCGGCGAGGCGTTCGGTTTCCTGGCGGGCGGCTTCTTCGGCGAGGCGTTCGGCTTCGAGCCGGGCGGCCTCTTCGGCGGCGGCCTGCTCGGCGGCGAGGCGTTCGGTTTCCTGGCGGGCGGCTTCCTCGGCGAGGCGTTCGGCTTCGAGCCGTGCGGCCTCTTCGGCGGCGGCCTGCTCGGCGGCGAGGCGTTCCGCCTCCTCGTTGCGCTTCCGGCCGAACCGCCCGAACCGGCCCTGCCGCGACGCCTCGGCCATCGCGTGCGCCTCGGCGAGCTCGGCGGCGGCGGCGGCGCGGCTGCGCTCGGCGCGTTCGGCCTCCAGCCGCGCGGCCTCGACCTCCTCGGGCGTCGGCTCCGGCGGGCGCGGCGGCTCGGGCATCGCCACGGTCGGCAGAGCGTCGCCCAGCAGCGCGCTCAACGCCTCCGACACCCGCGCCAGCGAGTCCTCGAACGGGTCCACCGGCAGCGCGTTCTCCGCCACCGGCTCGGCAACGGGCTCGGGCTCCGGCGCGGCGGGCACCTCGGGCAGCGCGGGGTACTCGGGCTCCAGCGACGCCGGCAACGCCAGCGACGGCAGGTCCGCGATCGCGGCCGTCAGCGCGGACAGCTCGGTGCTCAGGTCCTGCGGCAACGCCGTCGGCTCCTCGTCGCCCGGCTCCTCCTCCGCCACCGGCTCCACCACGGGCTCCGGCTCCGGCTCCGCAACGACCTCCGCGACCGGCTCGGCCTCCTCGACCGGGGCGCCGAGCAGCCGGCTCAGCTCGCTGCCGGACTCGGGCGCCTCCTCGGCCCAGTCGAACGTCTCCGCCTCGCCCGGCACCAACGGCATCACGAACGCGCCGCTGATCCGCGCCAGCGTGTCCATCGCCTCGGTGTCCGCGGCCGCGAGCTCCGCGGGGTCCGGCGCCGCGGACGGCGAGGCGAGCAGCGACGCGATCGCGGAGACGACGGGCCGCAGCTCCTCGGGCTCGGGCGCGTCGTCCTCGGCGACCACGGTCTCCTCGACGTCGAGCAGCCCGGCGCCGACGAGCGTGTAGACGATCTGGCCGGCCTCGAACGTCGTGAACCCGCAGTCGCGGGCGAGCTGGCCGATGGTGCGCTCGCCGTCGACCTTGCACAGCAGCGCCCACTGGTCCTGGTCGAGGGTGAGCTCGGACGACGCGAGGCCGCCGGCGGAGAGCACCGGGACGGCGCCCGCGCCGTGGACGACGCCGGAGATGACCTCCCACTCCGAACGCCGCCGCGCGGCCTCGGCGAGCAGGTCGGCGACGGCGGCGTGCGAGCCGACGTCCTCGCGGGTCTTCTCGGCCTTGCGGAACCGGAACCGCCCGGACTCCCAGCGGGACAGGTCGAAGACGGACTCGCGGAGCTGTTCGAGGACGAACGCCTCGACGACGGGGCGCTCGACGTAGCCGAGGTGGACGAGCAGCTCGCCGAGCCGCCAGCCCTGGAGCTCGGTCGCCTGCGCGTCGAGGGCCTCGGCCAGCGCCTCGGGCGCGAGCGCGCCGGTGGAGATGAGCCGGGCGCCGAGCTGCGGGCGGCGGCCGGGGACGTAGGCGGAGTAGACGAGGCCGTTCTTGAAGTAGACGAGCGCCTCGTCGCCGGCCTGGTCGTCGATGTGGAGGCAGCCGGTGACGGCGTCGGCGGCGAGCGCGGTGAGCACGTCGGGGAGCGGCGTGGCGCTCAGGTCGCCCTTCAGCACCGCACCTCCCGCACGCTCGGGCACGCGCTCGGGCACCACCCCGGCCGGGGCGGGTCACGCGTGTGCAGATGGCATCGGCAGTGGGGCCGCGATCATTGAGCCGGATGGCCCAACGTTTCCGGCACCTGCTAGCGTCCCCCGCCGTGTTCCGCCGCTGCCTCGCCGTGCTCGCCGCCGTCGCGCTGGCGCTGACCGCCGTCCCCGGCACGTCCGCCGCCGACCCGGGCGCCGACGCGCGCGCCAGGCTGGCCGCGCTGGCGCGGAAGGTGGACGCGGCGGAGGCCCGCGAGGCGGTGCTGACCGACCGCCTGCGCAGGCTGGACCGCGACCTGTCAGCCACCGAACGCGCCCTGGCCGGCGTGCGCGCCCGGTACGCCGCCCGCGCCCGGGCCGCGTACGAGAGCGGCGTGGGGACGGACGTGTTCGTGGTGGCGCTGACGGCGCAGGACCCGGCGACCCTGGTCGAACGCCTCGAGCTGTTCGCGGCGGTCACCCGCAACGACGAGGCGCTGGTGCGGCAGGGAGCGGCGCTGCGCCGCCGCCTGCGCGACCAGCGCCGGGAGGCCGACGAGGCGCGACGCGAGGCGGCGGCCGCCAGCCGGACGTTCGCGTCCGGGGTGACCGAGCTGCGCGCGCTGCTGGACCGGCTCGCCGCCGCCGACGCGGCCCGCGACCGGGCCGCCGCGCGCACCCGGGCGCTGCCGCGCGCCAGCCGCGCCGCGCGCCTGGTCGGCAGCTACGCCTGCCTCGTCGGGCCCAACCACGCGTTCTCCGACACCTGGGGCGCCCCGCGCTCAGGCGGCCGGACGCACAAGGGCACCGACGTGTTCGCGCCGATGGGCTCCCCGTCGTACGCCGTCACCAACGGCGTCGTGCGGCGGCTGTCCACGAGCAGCAACGGCGGCCTCCAGGTCTACCTGAGAGGCGACGACGGGAACGAGTACTTCTACGCCCACATGTCCGCCTACGCCTCGCACGCCGGGCAGCGGGTGACGGCCGGCCAGCTCATCGCCTACGTCGGCGACACCGGCAACGCGCGCGGCGGGCCGCCGCACGTCCACTTCGAGGTGCACCCGGGCGGCGGCGCGCCGGTCAACCCGTACCCGTACGTCCGCCGCTTCTGCGGGTAGCCCCTCCCGGCGCCGCGCCGGGCGTGACACGATCACGGCCATGGCCGCGGGGACGTTGATCTCGGTCGCGCCGACCGGCGCGGAGACCGCGAAGTCGGCCGCGCCCGCGCTCCCGGTGACGCTGGACGAGCTGGTCGCGGCGGCGAAGGAGTGCGAGGCCGCGGGCGCGGCGCTGGTCCACGTCCACCTGCGCGACGCCGACGGCAACAGCAGCCTCGACATCGGCGCGCTGCGCGACGCCGTGCAGGCGTTGCGCGACTCGACCGACCTGGTCGTGCAGCTCTCCACCGGCGGCGCCGTCACCGACCCGGAGGAGGCGCGGCTGCGGGTCCTCGACGCGGAGCCGGACGCCGCGAGCATCACCTGCGGGACGGTGAACTTCGGCGACGACGTGTTCCTCAACCGGCCGCCGTTCATCGCCGCGCTGTACCAGCGGATGCAGGAGACGGGCGTGGTGCCGGAGTTCGAGTGCTTCGAGCCGGGGCACCTGGCCACCGTGACCCGCCTCGTCGACAGGTACGGCCCCCCGCCCGGCGGCCACGTCCACGTCGACCTCGTCATGGGCGTGCCCGGCGCGATGCCGGGCACCGCCGCGCAGCTCGCCGCCTGCGTCGCCGCGCTGCCGGACGGCGCGACGTTCTCCGCCACGGGCGTCGGCCGGACCACCCTCCCGGTGATGCTCGCCGCGCTCGCCCACGGCGGTCACCTGCGGGTGGGGATGGAGGACACGCTGACGTTCGCGGCCGGGCGGCCGGTCCGGGACAACGCCGAGCTGGTCGAGCGAGCGGCTACGCTGGCAACGATCGCGCAACGGCCCCCGTTGTCCCCTCGCGACGCGCGGGCGCTGCTGGGCGTCGCCGAACGGCAGAAGGGGTGACGGTCGTGGAGCAGGGCAGCACCGGAGGCAACCGCCGGATCGACCGCGTCCTCCGCGACGACTACCTCGGGGACGTCGACGCGCTCACCCTCGCCGACCTCCGCGCCCGGCGCGACGAGGCGGAGCAGGAGGAGGCGGACGTCTCGTACCTGCGCCGGCTGGTGCAGGGCCGCATCGACATCCTCCGCGCCGAGCTGGCCCGCCGCGGCGGGGAGGGCACCGGCTCGCTGCTCGCCGACCTCCCGCAGATCCTCGGCGAGTCCGGGCCGCGGTCCGCGCCACGCGGCCTCGGCCGGCACAGCAGCGCCGAGCCGTCCCGCGCCGACGAGCACCGCCGTTACGTCGAGTCGCTCGTCGCCGACGTCGACCTCTCCGACGTCGCCGCGCGCAGCGACGAGGAGCTGCGCACCGCGCTCGGCGTGTTCGAGCGCGAGGAGTCGGACCTGTCCGACAAGCGCCGCCGCATCTTCGACATCCTCGACCGGTGCTCGGCCGAGATCACCCGGCGGTACCGCGACGGCGAGGCCGACGTCGCGGACCTCCTCACCGGCGGCCCTCCCGCGGGCGTCTGAGTGGCCGCTCGCCGGGTGGTTCTCGTCGTCGACGACGAGGCGATCACGCGCGACGTCGTCGGGGCGATGCTCGAACGCGACGACCTCGACGTGCACACCGCGAACGACGGCGAGACCGCGCTGGCGCTGGCCGCCGACGTCCACCCGCACGTCGTGCTGCTCGACGTGATGATGCCCGGCATGGACGGCTTCGAGGTCTGCCGTGCCCTCACCGCGCGGCACCCCGCGCCGCGCGTCGTGATGCTCACCGCCCGCGCCGACGAGGCGTCGCGGGCGGAGGCCCTGGCGGCCGGCGCGGCCGGGTACCTCGTGAAGCCGTTCAGCGCGCGCGACCTGTTCGCGGTGGTGGAGGAGCCGGTCCGTGGGACCTGACGAGGCCGCCGCGCTCGCGCAGGCGAAGGAGCAGCTCCTCGTCCTCGCCCGCGACGTCAACGCCATGTACCAGTCGGAGCGCGAACGCTCCCGCCAGCTCCAGGAGGCGCTCGACGCGCTCCAGGCCAGCTACCTGGCGACCGTGCGCACGCTCGCGTTCATCGTGGAGGCGAAGGACTCGTCCACCCGCGAGCACCTGGAACGCACCCACGACTACGCGCGCGCCCTCGCCCGGGTGGTCATGCCGGACCGCGAGGTCGGGCCGGAGCTGTCGTACGGCTTCCTGCTCCACGACGTCGGCAAGGTCGGCATCCCGGAGTCGATCCTCTGCAAGCCGGGGCCGCTCACCGACGAGGAGTACGAGGTGATGAAGACGCACCCGCTCATCGGGGTGCAGATCGTCGCGCCGATCGCGTTCCTCGAGAACAGCGTCGAGATCATCCGCTGCCACCACGAGCGCTGGGACGGCCGCGGCTACCCGGACGGCCTGGCGGGCGAGGGCATCCCGCTGGGGGCGCGGATCTTCTCGGTGTGCGACACGTTCGACGCGATGACGTCGGACCGGCCGTACCGGCGGGCGCTGCCGTTCGACGACGCCGTGTCGGAGATCGAACGTTGCGGCGGGACGCAGTTCGACCCGGACGTCGTGGCGTCGTTCGTCCAGATGTGCGACCGGCTGCGCGACGGCAGCGGGAAGGCCGTCGGCGCGTGACGGTCGTCGTCGCCGAGGTGGTCCGCTCCGGGTTCGTCGAGAGCCGCCACCACGGGTCCGCCGTCGCGCTGTCGCCCGCCGGCGAGGTGCTGCTCTCGGTGGGGGACGTGGCAACGCCGCTGTTCCCGCGGTCGTCCAACAAGCCGATGCAGGCCGCGGGCCTGCTCCGCCTCGGCATCGTGGAGAAGTACGGGCTGGACGCGCGGCACGTCGCGCTCGCCACCGCCAGCCACTCCGGCGAGCAGGTGCACGTCGACGTCGTGCGCGACCTGCTGGCGAAGGCCGACGTCGCCGAGAGCGACCTGGCCTGCCCCGCCGACCTGCCGCTCGACGTGGCGGCGGCGCGGGCGGTGCTGGCTCGCGGCGGCGGGCCGAGCCGCGTGCAGCACAACTGCTCCGGCAAGCACGCGGCGTTCCTCGCAGCGTGCGCCGCGCAGGGCTGGCCGCTCGACGGGTACCGCGACGAGACGCACCCGTTGCAGGTCCACCTGCGCGGCGTCGTCGCCGAGCTGGCCGGCGAGGAGGTCGCCACGACCGGCGTCGACGGCTGCGGCGCGCCGATCTTCGCGCTGTCGCTGACGGCGCTCGCGCGGGCGTTCGGGCGGATCGCCACGGCGACCGAAGGCACGCCGGAACACGCTGTGGCGCAGGCGATCCGCACCCACCCGGACCTGCTCGGCGGCACCGGGCGCGACGTCACGCGGCTGGTCCGCGCGGTGCCCGGCCTGATCGCGAAGGACGGCGCCGAGGGCGTCTACGCCGCCGCGCTCCCCGACGGCACCGCCGTCGCGCTCAAGGTGGAGGACGGCGCCTCCCGCGCCCGCCCGCCGGTGATGGTGGCGGCGTTGCGGGCGCTGGGGGTCACCGGCGACGACGCCGAGCTCGCGGCGCTGGCCGCGCCGGAGGTGCTCGGCGGCGGCGCGCCGGTCGGCGAGGTGCGTGCGGTGGCGGGCCTGTTCGGGTGAGCGGGCTGGTCACCACCGGGTACGAGGGCCGCGACGCGGCCGAGGTGGTCGCGCTGCTGCGTCAGGCCGGGGTCGCGCGGCTGGTCGACGTGCGCGCGACACCGCTGTCGCGCAAGCCCGGGCTGTCGAAGAACCGCCTCGCCGCCGCGCTGGCCGAGGCCGGGATCGCGTACGAGCACCGGCCCGAGCTGGGCGTGCCGAAGCCGGACCGCGACGCGTTCCGCCGCGGCGACGCCGCGCCGCGCGAGGCGCTGCGGGGACGGCTGCGAACCGGCGAGGGAGCGGCGGCCGTCGCGGCCGTGACGGCGGCGGCGCGGGCCGAGCGGGTGGCGCTGCTCTGCTTCGAGGCGGACGTCGCCGCCTGCCACCGCGGCGTCGTCGCGGAGGAGATCCTCGTGGCCGCGCCGGACCTGCCGGTGACGCACCTGTAGACCGCGCTAGCGGGCGTGCTTGCATTAGTTAGCACCAGGCGCTAACGTTCCTCCCGTGGGCACGCCGAAGATCCGGGACCTCGGGGACTACATCCGCGAGCAGCGGCAGTCGTCGTCCATCTCGCTGCGCCAGCTCGCCCGCCTCGCCGGCGTCAGCAACCCGTACCTCAGCCAGATCGAGCGCGGCCTCCGCAAGCCCAGCGCGGAGATCCTCCAGCAGATCGCCAAGGCGTTGCGCATCAGCGCCGAGGCGCTCTACGTCCAGGCGGGCATCCTCGAGGAGCGCGACGGCGACACCGACGTCCCCGGCGCGATCCTCCGCGACGAGTGGGTCACCGAGCGGCAGAAGCAGGTGCTGCTCGAGATCTACGACTCGTTCCGCAAGGAGAACAACGGCGAGCGCCAGACGCCCGAGCCGGCCGAGCCCACGGCCGACGAGCCCGAGCCCGCGCCGACGAAGCCCGCGCGCAAGCGCCGGCCCGCCGCCACCGAGGCGCAGGGCTGACCCACCGACCGGCGGGGGGAGAGAGCGCGGCACCACGCGCCCTCACCCGGCTCGACCCTCTCTCCCTCCGCCGCACCACCCCCACGAAGGAGGCACCACCCATGGCCCTCACCACCGAGGCCCGCAAGCCGCTCTACGCCGTCGTCGGCGCCGGCGACCTCGCCGTCGAGAACCTCAAGGAGCTGCGCGAGCTGCCGACGCAGCTCGTCGGCCAGGCCACGACGTTCGTCCCCCGGACGACCGCGCTCGTCGCCGAGCTGCCGACCCGCGTCAAGGGTCTGCGCGGCGAGGTCGAGCAGCTCACCGGCAAGGCGTTCACCGCGTACGGCGAGCTGGCCGAGCGCGGCCAGCAGCTCCTCTCCTCGATCCGCCGCAGCAAGGCGACGGAGCAGGCCGAGGCGCAGGTCAAGATCGCGAAGTCGCAGGCCAAGGCCGCGACGACGTCGGCCACCAAGGCCGCCAAGGCGACCGCCAAGGCCGCCGCGAACGCCGCCGACAAGCTCGGCTGAGCAAGACCGGTAACGTCACGAGGGCCCCGGGCGCACCTGCCCGGGGCCCTCGCGCGTCCCGAGGAGGTGCCGTGCGCGACGAGGTGCTCGCGGTCGCGCGGGAGCTGCTCGCCCTCGGCCTCACCACCGGCACCGCCGGCAACGTCTCCGCGCGCGCCGGCGACGAGGTCACCATCACTGCAGCCGGCGCCGCCGACGACGTCGTGGTGCTGGCGCTGGATGGCACCGTGCTGCGCGGCGACCGCGCGCCGAGCAGCGAGCGGGCGCTGCACCTCGCCGCCTACCGCGCGTACCCGGAGCTCGGGGGTGTGGTCCACGCGCACCCGGTACACGCGACGGCGTTCGCCTGCGCGCGCCGCGCGATCCCGGCCGCCGTGGACGAGTTCGCGCTCTACGTCGGCGGCGACGTGCCGTGCGCCGAGTACGCGCCCAGCGGCACGGAAGCGCTGGCGCGCAACGCCTGCGGCCACCTGGCCGAACGCGGCGCCGTGCTGCTCGCGTCGCACGGGCTGGTCGCGGTGGGACGTTCGCCGGCCGACGCGCTGCACGTCGCGACCGTGGTCGAGCGCGGCGCCGAGTCGATCCGGGCCGCCGCCGCGCTCGGCGGGGCGGTGCCGCTACCGGACGACGCGAACGCCGCCCTCGCCGCCGCCTACCGCCGCGGCAGGTCGCTGCCCACGACGTAGGTGCCGCGGCTGAACCCCAGGTCGCCGACGATCGCCATGTCCTCGTCCACGCGGGTGTCGCCGTAGATGACGCAGGCGCCCTTCGGGCAGGCGCCGCCGATCAGGCCCAGGAGCCGGGCGCCGCGCTTGATGTCGCGGACGTACGGCGTCTCGAAGACCAGCGTGCTGCCCTTCGTCGTGACGGTGGCCGGGAACGTCTCGTCCACGTCGCTCACCGTCGGCCGCTCGTGGCAGTAGTCGTAGCGCAGCAGGCTCCCGGTGTAGCCGCCGGGCTGCCACTCGTAGTTGAACGAGTACGACTGGCAGCCGACCATCCAGGCGAGCGTGTACGAGCCGGGCGCGGTCGTGGCGCCGGGCGCGGCCGCGAGCGTCAGCTCGCCGCGCAGCACCGGCCTGCCGGCGACGAGCGCGCTGGAGATGCGGCCGCCGGTGACGTCCTGGCTGTCGACCTTCCAGTCGCCCTTCGGGTCGGTGAAGCGGACCGGGCCGCCACCGCCGGCGGAGGCGGGCAGGGCGGCGAGGGCGACGAGGGCGAGGGCGGTGGCGGCGACGCGGCGCACGGGGTACCTCCTGCTGCGGGGACGGAGCCGGCGCGGGTGCTGGGTCCGCGCCTCCCCGGTGGAGAGCCCGGTGCGCGGGCGTTGGTTCGCTCGACGTAGGGTCGGCCGATGGACGAGATGCGTTACCGCCAGCTCGGCGACTCCGGACTCACCGTCTCCGTGGTCGGCCTCGGCTGCAACAACTTCCGCTCGCGCACCAGCGACGACGACGCCCGCGCGGTCATCGACGCGGCGATCGACGCGGGCATCACGCTGTTCGACACCGCCGACATCTACGGCGGGGGCGGCGGCAGCGAGGAGCTGATCGGCGAGGCGCTGGGCTCGCGGCGCGACCAGGTGGTGCTGGCGACGAAGTTCGGCATGGCGATGCCGGACGCGGGGCCGGAGGCGCGCGGGTCCCGGCGGTACATCCGCTCGGCGGTGCGGGCGTCGTTGCGGCGGCTGCGGACCGACTGGATCGACCTGTACCAGTACCACGAGCCGGACGGCGTGACGCCGGTCGAGGAGACCATCGCCGCGCTGGACGAGCTGGTCCGCGAGGGGCTGGTCCGCTACGTCGGGTCGAGCAACTTCGCCGGCTGGCAGATCGCCGACGCCGACTGGGCGGCGACCCGGCACGGCCGCGAGCGGTTCGTCTCCGCGCAGAACCACTACAGCCTGCTCGAACGCGACGCCGAGGCCGAGGTGATCCCCGCCTGCGAGCACTACGGCATCGGGCAGCTCCCGTACTTCCCGCTCGCCAACGGCATCCTCACCGGCAAGTACCGCCGCGGCGAGCCGCTGCCCGAGGGCAGCCGCCTCGGCGGCAACCGCACCCGCGCCGAGCAGCTCCTCACCGAGCAGACGTACGACCGGGTCGAGGCGCTGGAGAAGCTCGCCGCCGAGCGCGGCGTGTCGTTGCTGCACGTCGCGATCGGCGGGCTCGCCGCGCAGCCGGCCGTCGCGTCGGTCATCGCCGGCGCGACCCGCGCCGAGCAGGTCCGCGCCAACGCCGCCGCCGGGCTGTGGGAGCCGACCGACGAGGACCTCGACGCGATCGACGCGATCGTCCCGAGCCGCCGCCCCAGGTAGGCCCTACGCTGTGCGCCGACAAGGAGGTCGGACATGGCCGGCGGACGGAACGGCGGGCGCCTCGCGCCCGCGGTGCTGACGTTCATCATGGTGGCGGGGGCGATCTACCTCACGGGGCGGCTGGCGACGGCGATCCTCAAGACCGTGGTGCTGCCGCTGCTCGCGGTGATCATCGGGATCTTCGCGGCGCGCGTGGTCTACCGCACCCGGGACTAGCGCACCCGGACGCCGTTGCGGACGACGGCGGCCGGCGTGCGCAGCACGCCGAGGTCGTCGCGCGGGTCGGCGTCGAACGTCACGAAGTCCGCGGGCGCGCCCGCCTCGATCCCCGGCGCGCCGAGGAACGCGCGCGCCGCCGTCGTCGCGGCGCGGATCGCGTCGACCGGCTCCAGCCCGAACTCGTGCAGCAGCGCGACCTCCCCGGCGATGCTGCCGTGCGGGCCGGTGTCGGTGCCGGCGAGCACCGGGACGCCGAGCGCGAGCGCGCGCGGCAGGTTGGCGCGCATGGTGTCCAGCCAGTCGTGGCGGCGGCGTTCGGACCGCTCCCGCTCGGGGTGGTCCGGCGGCGCGGGCGTGGACACGGCCGACAGCGTCGGCGTCCAGGCGGCGCCGCGCGTGGCCATGCTCGCGAGCAGCCCGTCGTCGAGCAGGCAGCCGTGCTCGACCGAGTCGGCGCCGCACTCGACGGCCGCGCGGCAGGCGTCGCCGACCAGGGCGTGGACCGCGAGCCGCGCGCCCGCCGCGTGCACCGCCGCGGCGACCTCGTGCAGCAGGGCCGGCTCGTAGTTCAGCCGGAGCTCGCCGCCGTGCTTCCAGTCGCCGACGACCTTGACCCACTCGACGCCGGACGCGAGCTGCGCGGCGACGGTGCCGAGCAGGCGTTCCGGCGGCGTCGGCCGGTGCAGGCCCGGCACCCAGCCGTCCACCGGCCCGAGGAACCGCCCCGCCTGCCGCACCTCCGGCCCGTCCGGCTCGGTCCGCAACGGCTCGTCGCGGACCCGCCCGATGTCGCGCAGGAGCAGCACGCCCGCGTCGCGCTGGGCGCGGAGGTTCGCCGCCACCAGCTCGTCGCTGCCGGCGGGCAGCCCGGTGCCGCTCATGTCGATGGTCAGGTGGGCGTGCGCGTCGACCAGCCCGGGGAGGACGTACCGGCCAGGGACGTCCTCGGCGCCGGCCACCGGCGCCGCCGCGAACCGCCCGCCCGCCGTCCACAGCTCGGCCTCGGCGCCGTCCGGCAGTACGGTCGCCGCGAGCCGCAACGTCGTCACCCGAGGAGCCTCCCAATGGCCGACCGCACGTACAAGAAGGTCGAGATCGTCGGCACGTCGCCCGACGGCGTCGACCAGGCGATCCGCAACGGCCTCGCGCGCGCCGCGCGCACGCTGCGCAACCTGGACTGGTTCGAGGTCGCCGAGATCCGCGGCCAGGTGGTCGACGGAGCCCCGGCGCACGTGCAGGTGACGATGAAGGTCGGCTTCCGCCTCGACGACGACGACGAGTGACCCGGCGGGCCGTAGCGGCGCTGGCGCTGCTCCTCGCCGCCGCCTCCTGCGCGGCGCCGCGGATCCGGCCGTACCGGTTCCTCGCCCGGGCGGACGGCGTGCCGGTGCACTGGCCGTGCCGCACCGTCCGCGTCGCCACCGTGCCCGGGTCGAGCGGCGCCGAGCGGGAGATCGCCTCGGCCGTCGTCGCGGCGCGGCAGGCGAGCGGCGTGGACCTCGTCTACCTCGGCACCGCGGTCGGCGCGGACGCGTCGGTGCCGACGCCGGTCTTCGGCTGGGACACGCCGGAGGGGCACGTCGACGTGCTCGTGGACCTCGACGCGCGGCCGAGCACCCGCGACCCGGACGCGGAGGGCGAGGCGCAGGTGCAGCGCCCCGCCGGGCTGATCACCGCCGCCACCATCCGCATCTTCCACCGCGCGTCGCCCGCGACGTTGCGGTCGGTGCTGCTGCACGAGCTCGGCCACGCCACCGGCCTCGGCCACTCCGACGACGCGGACGCGGTGATGGCGCGGCGCGTGCCGTTGCGCCCGCCGCAGCACTACACCGACGCCGACCTGGCCGGCTTCCGCGCGCTGTCCGCCGCCGCCGCCTGCCCGGAGTAGCGTCGGCGGCGTGCTGCTGGACCGCATCCGTGCCGCCGTCATCGGCGACGACGAAGTGATGGACGGGCCGTACGGTCCGCGCCGCGTCACCTACGCCGACTACACCGCCAGCGGCCGCGCGCTGTCGTTCGTGGAGGACTACATCCGCGACGAGGTGCTGCCGCGGTACGCGAACACGCACACCGAGACGTCCGGCACCGGGCGGCAGACGACGCGGTTCCGCGAGGAGGCGCGGGCGATCGTCGCGGCCGCCGTCGGCGCGCCGCGCGACGAGTACGCCGTGCTGTTCTGCGGCTCCGGCTCCACCGCCGCGATCGACAAGCTCGTGCACGTGCTCGGCCTGCGCATCCCCGCCGCGCTGGACGAGCGGTACGACCTCCGCTCCCGCATCCCCGTCGCGGAACGGCCGGTCGTGTTCATCGGGCCGTTCGAGCACCACTCTAACGAGCTCCCGTGGCGCGAGTCGGTCGCCGACGTCGTCGTCATCCACGAGACCCGCGACGGGCACGTCGACCTGGACGACCTGCGCGCGCGGCTGGTCGAGTACGCCGACCGGGCGGTCAAGATCGGGTCGTTCTCCGCCGCCTCCAACGTCACCGGCATCGTCACCGACGCCCGCGCCGTCGCGGCGCTGCTGCACGAGCACGGGGCGCTGTCGTTCTGGGACTTCGCCGCCGCCGGGCCGTACGTCGAGATCGACATGGCGCGCGACGACCTCGACGCGATCGTCCTGTCGCCGCACAAGTTCATCGGCGGCCCCGGCACGCCCGGCGTGCTGGTGGCGCGGCGGTCGCTGTTCACCAACCCGGTGCCGACCGTGCCCGGCGGCGGCACCGTGTCGTACGTCAACCCGCTCGAGCACCGCTACCTCGACGACGTCGAGTGCCGCGAGGAGGGCGGCACCCCGGCGATCGTCGAGTCGATCCGGTGCGGGCTGGTCGTCCAGCTCAAGCAGGCCGTCGGCGTCGACGTCATCCGCGAGCGGGAGGAGTCGTTCATCCGCCGGGCGGTCGAGTCGTGGCGCGCCAACCCGGACATCGAGATCCTCGGCAACCTCCACGCGGAACGGCTGTCCATCGTGTCGTTCGTCGTGCGGTACGGCGGCGGCCGGTACCTGCACCACAACCTCGTCGTGGCGTTGCTCAACGACCTGTTCGGCATCCAGGCGCGCGGCGGCTGCTCCTGCGCCGGGCCGTACGGGCACCGGCTGCTCGGCATCGACCTGGACCGGTCGCACGAGTTCGAACGCGAGATCACCCGCGGCTGCGAGGGCATCAAGCCCGGCTGGGTGCGGGTGAACTTCAACTACTTCATCACCGACACGGTGTTCGAGTACGTGCTCGACGCGGTGCACCTCGTGGCGAGCGAGGGGTGGAAGCTGCTGCCGCACTACACGTTCGAGCCGCAGACCGGCGCCTGGCACCACCGGTCCGGCCGGGCGGAGGCGCCGATGTCGCTCCACGACGTGTCGTACGACGAGGGCGCGTTCACCTACCCGCGGCGGCACTCGTCGGCGCCGGAGAGCGCGCTGGCCGGCTACCTGGCGGAGGCGCGGGCGATCCTCGACGCGGCGGCGGCGGAGCCGCCGTGCGCCCCGCCGCCGCCGGTGTCGGAGGACTTCGAGCACCTGCGGTGGTTCCCGCTGCCCGGCGAGCCCGCCGCGCGGTGACCGCCGCTCAGGCCGTGCGCTTCGCCTTCCTGGCCACCCACGGCGCGCGCTTGCGCCGCGGCCGCCAGTCCGACGGCACGACCGAGTAGCTCGGCACGTCCGTCGGCGGCGGCCCCACGTCCTGCCACCGGCCGGTGCCCCACCCCCGCTCGTGCAGCCAGTCGCCCGGCCGGAACTCGTCAGCCTCGTCGTCACTGTCCATCGGGTCCTCCACTCCCGCTCGGCCGCAGGATCTCCACGTACTGGATGGTCCCCGCCGGGACGTAGACCGCGTAAGGAGCCGGGGCCGACGCGAACGTGCCGTCGGCGTCAACCGGCCAGGCCTGCTCGATGAGCAGGTCGGTGTCGTGCGGGAACGGCCCGGTGTGCGACCGCCCGCCGAGGAACCCGCCCAGCCACTCGCCGTCGCGGGTCCGCACCCGCACGTAGGCGCGCCGGTACAACCCGAACGCGTGGTCCCAGGCGCGGTCCTTGGCGCGCGAGCCGACCGCGAACGCCAGGAGGCGCGCCTCCCACCGCGCCGTGAGCACCCGGCGCACCCGGCGCCAGCGGTGCCGCTCGAACCGGGTGGCGTAGAGCCCGCCGACGAGCGTGCCCGCGAGGGTCGGGAGGGCGAGGCCCACGACCGTCGCCACCCAGACCGCCGCGAGCTGTCCGCCGCGCACCGGCCGGTCCGCGAACAGCACGCGGTACAGCGCGTACGCCGGCCAGGCGTACAGCACGTCGAACGCCACCGACACGGCGACGAAGCGCAGCACGCGGTCGGCGAGGTCGACGCCGTACGGACCGGCGTGGCGTTCGAACGCCCACAGGTACGCCGACCCGGGCAGCACGGCGACGAGCAGCACGAGCAGCGCGCGGGCGTCGGACGGTGGCATGGCGGCGACGCTAGGGCGGCGGCACCGCGACGGGGAGGGCGTGGAGCGCATCTGTGGACGGCCGTTTCGCCGTCCACAGACCGGGGACGCACGGCCCATGAGGCTGCGTTACCAGATCGACCGGCTCGAACGTCTCCCCGCCCTCGACCCGCTCGTCCGGACGCTCGCGGGTGTCTGGGACACCGTGCTGCCGAAGGGCCGCGCGCGGGACGCGCTGCACGGCACCTGGCTCGGGCACCCGCTGCACCCGGCGCTGACCGACCTGCCGATCGGCTTCTGGACCAGCGCCTGGCTGCTCGACCTCGCGGGCGGCGAGGGGACGCGGACGGCGGCACAGCACCTGACCGGGCTCGGTGTGCTCAGCGCGCTGCCGACGGCGGCGGCCGGGGCGGCGGACTGGGTGGCGCTGGGCGAGGCGGAGCGGCCGCGCCGGGTCGGCGCGGTGCACGCGGTCGCCAACGGCGCCGCGACCGCCCTCTACGCCGCGTCCTGGCTGTACCGCCGGCGCGGCAGCCACCGCACGGGTGTGGCGTTCGGCATGGCGGGCGCGGCGGCGGCGACGGCCGGCGGGATGCTCGGCGGGCACCTGGCGTACCGCAACGCCGTCGGGGTGGACCGGACCGCGGACGAGCGCGGCGTGACCGAGTGGACGGACGTCGGTCCGCTGCGCGAGCTGCCGCAGCGGGAGCCGGTGCGCCGGACGGTCGGCGGCGTCGACCTGCTGCTGTACCGGCACGGCTCGACGGTCCGCGCGATCTCGGCGACCTGCTCGCACTTCGGCGGCCCGCTGGACGAGGGCCGGGTGGACGACGAGTGCGTGACCTGCCCGTGGCACGGCTCGACGTTCCGGCTGACCGACGGGTCGGTGGTGAGCGGCCCGGCGACGGCGCCGCAGCCGGCGTACGAGACCCGGGTCGTCGGCCGCACGCTCCAGGTCCGGCTGGAGCCGGAGCCGGCGCGGGAGCGCGGGTCGGACGACACCACCACGGCAACCGTGACCGGGGCCTCCGTCACTCGTTGAGCACCGCGCCCGCCCACGAAGGGAACGCCTGATGCTCACGACCGTCGTCCTGCGCGACGCCGAGCGCGCCTCGCTCTCCCGGCACGAGCTGCTCGCGCTCGAGCACCTGCTGCACGAGCGGCTGTCCGAGATCGCGCGCACCCGCCGGTCGGGCGACTCCGCGCTGCTGCTGGCCATCAAGTCGGCCGACTTCCTGGCGCCGCTGCTGGACGAGCTCGGCGACGACGCGGTGGTCGAGCTGCTGGCCGCGACGGCGGCGTCGGAGCTGGGCCGCACGGCGTTCGACCGCGCGGTCGCGGTCGCCGCGCTCACCGCCCCACACGCCGCGTAAGCCATATGTGACGCATTGGTGCCATAGCGGCGGGGCAGCAGAACAGGGTGACCCCGGACGAGCTGGCCGAACGACTCCGGCGCCGCGAGGAGCTGCTCCAGCAGCGCGCGGCGCTCGGCGCCTGGCGCGACCGGCTGCTCGCCCGCCGCAAGAAGTACCTGAAGGCCCACCAGGACCTCGCCCACCGGCTCAGCCAGCAGGCGTGACCAGCCGGTAGCTCGCCGGCCACGCGCCCGGCACGCGCTCCACCAGGCCGCGGCGTTCGAGGTGCCGCAGGTGCGCCACCGCCTCCCCCAGCGCGATCCGCTTCATGAACGTCGGGATGCGCTCCCAGGCGCGGTTCCACGCCATCGACGCGGCGATGTCCCACGTCGTCAACGGCCCGTTGCCGAGCGTCGCGACGATCTCGGCGAGGCGCTCCTCGTGGTGGGCGGCGAGCTCGGCGCAGCGCGGCGCGAGCGCCGCGAACCGGTGGACGTGCGCGGGCAGCACCTCGGCGACGCCGTCCATCTCGGCGACCTTCCGCAACGACGCGAGGTAGTCGCCGAGCGGGTCGGCGCCGGACTCCTCGTCGTAGAGGCCGATGTGCGGGCTGATCTCCGGCAGCACGTGGTCGCCGGCGAGCAGCAGGTCGTCCACGGCGAAACAGGTGTGCCCGGGGGAGTGGCCTGGGGTCCAGACGGCGCGGACGGTCCAGCCGGGCACGTCGACCACGTCGCCGTCGGCGAACAGCCGCGTCGGCAACGCCGGCAGCTCCCGCTCGCGGGTCGCGGCGGCGGCGCGCAGCACCTCGCCGTCGGGCAGCAACGCCAGCTCGTCCTCGGGCGCGCCGGCCGACAGCATCACGGCGGCCGCCTCCAGCAGCCAGGCGTCCGCGGCGTCGCGCCAGCGGGCGACGAGGTGCGCGTCCTCCGGGTGCATCGCGACCCACGCGCCGGACGCGGCGCGGACCTTGCCGGTGAGGCCGTGGTGGTCGGGGTGGACGTGGGTGAGCAGCACGCCGTAGACGTCCTCGACGGCGTGACTCGTCTCGGCGAGACCGTCGCGCAGCGCGGTCCAGGCGCGCGGGTCGTCCCAGCCGTTGTCCACGATCACCGGGCCGGACGCGGTCTCGAAGACGTGGACGAGCGTGTAGCCGAGCGGGTTGTCCGGGATGACGACCGGCACCGACCACAGCCCCTCGCGCACCCGCTCGACGGGCGGCGCCTCGCGCGCCACCGTCAGCCCTCCCCGGCGCCTTCGAGGGCGGCGAGGGCGGCGATGCGCTCGGTCAGCGGCGGGTGCGTGTCGAACATCCGGTTCAGCCACGACCCGGTGTCCTGGCGTTCCAGCGGGCTCTCGATCCACAGGTGCGCGGTGGCGCGCGAGGTGTGGCTGACGACGGTGCTGTCGGCGAGCAGCTTCTCCAGGGCGCGGCGCAGGCCGGCCGGGTTGCGGGTGAGCGAGACGGCGGTCGAGTCGGCGAGCGCCTCGCGCCGCCGCGACACCGCCGCCTGGATCAACGCCGCCCCCAGCGGCGCCAGCACCAGCGCCACGACGCCGAGCGCGAGCAGCACCAGCGCCAGCGGCCCGCCGTCGCGGTCGTCGGAACGCCGCCGCGACATGCCGCCGAAGAACGAGAACCGCCAGAACAGGTCGCAGAGCACGACGATCGCGCCGCAGACCGCGACGACGAGCGTCGTGACGCGGGTGTCGCGGTTGAGGACGTGGCTCAGCTCGTGCCCGACCACGCCTTGCAGCTCCTCGCGGTCCAGGCGTTCCAGCAGGCCGGTCGTCACCGCGACGACCGCGTGCTCGGGGTCGCGGCCGGTGGCGAACGCGTTCGGTGCCGGGTCCCGCACGATCGCCACGCGCGGCATCGGCAGCCCGGCCGCGATGGCCATCTCCTCCACGACGTTGAGGAGCTGGGGCGCCTCCGCCGCGGTCACCTCGCGCGCGCCGGCGATGGCGAGCGCGAGCCGGTCCGAGAAGTAGTACGACGACACCGTGCCCGCGCCCGCGATGACGAGCGCGATCAGCAGCCCGAACGGCCCGCCGCCGAGGAACAGGTTGAACCCCTCCGCCACGACCAGCAGCAGCACGAACGCCGTGACCACGAGGAGCCAGGAACGCCGCCGGTTCCGCGCGATCTCGTCGAACATCGCGCTCCTAGAACTGCACCTTCACGGGGTCGCGGGACGGGTCGGTCGGGTCGAGCTCGAAGTAGTCGCGCTTGCCGACGTGCGCGATCGGCGCGATGAACGACGTCGGGATCGTCTCGACGGCGGTGTTCACGGCGCGGACCGAGTCGTTGTAGTGCTGGCGCGCGAAGCTGATCTTGTTCTCGGTGCCGGTCAGCTCCTCGGAGAGCTGCATGAAGTTCTGGTTCGCCTTGAGGTCCGGGTACGCCTCGGTGACGGCGAGCAGCCCGCGCAGCGCGGTGGTGAGCTGCCCCTCCGCCTGCCCGATCGCGGCCGGCGAGGCGCCCTGCGCGCTGAGGCTCTCGGCGGCGGCGCGTGCCTGGATGACGGCCTCGAGCGTCGAGCGCTCGTGGGCGGCGTACCCCTTCACCGTCTCCACGAGGTTCGGGATGAGGTCGTAGCGCCGGCGGAGCTGGACGTCGATCTGCGCCCACGCCTCGTCCGTCCGGTTCTTCAGCCGGACCAGCTTGTTGTAGAGCGAGACGACGATCAGCACGAGCACGACGATGACGGCGAGCAGTACCCAGATCACGGCGCGGCCCCTCCCGGTGTGGTTGCCTACGCGCATCGTGTCGTACCAACCGCCCGACCGCCACAAGCGGGACATCCCGGCCGCCGACGGGGTGCCGCTGCACGTCGAGACGTACGGCACCGGCGAGCCGGTGACGGTGTTCGCGTCGGGGCTCGGCGGCACCATCGCGGAGACGCGGACGTTCGCGTCGGGGCTGCCGGGCACCCGCGTCTTCTTCGACTTCCGCGGCCACGGCGCGAGCGGCTCGCCGGAGGCCGGGGACTGGTCGTACGCCGCGCTCTCCGGCGACCTGCGCACCGTCGCCGACGCCACCGGCGCCACCCGCGCGGTGGGCGTCTCGATGGGCGCGGCGGCGTTGCTGGGGATCCTCGCGGAGACGCCGGAACGCTTCTCCCGCAACGTGTTCTTCCTCCCGGCGATCCTGGACCGGCCGCGGCACGACGTGGTGACGAGCCGCCTCGGCCGGGTCGCCGCGCGGATCGAGGACGGCGACGCGGCGGCGGTGGTGGAGCTGCTGCTGGCGGAGGTGCCGCGCGAGCTGCGGGACGCGCCGGGCGTCGCGGCGTGGGTGCGGGACCGGGCACGCCGGCTGTCGGGGACGGCGGTCGCCGGGCTGGTGCGCGCGCTCGCCGAGTCGCGGCCGGTGCGCGACCGGACGCTGCTCGCGGCGGTCGGCGCGCCGTGCCTGGTGGTCGGGCAGGAGGGCGACGAGGTGCACCCGGCGCAGGTCGCGCGCGAGCTCGCGGCGACACTGCCGGACGCCCGGCTGCACGTGTTCGGCTCGCCGGGCGGGCTGTGGGTGCACCGGGCGGCGCTGCGCGCGCTGGTGACGGAGTTCCTCGCCGGCTAATCCGCTGGCGCCGTGCGGACGCGGCGCGGGACCCTCGCCGGCATGGCGGCGGCGTTGTGGACCGGGATCGCGCTCGGCTTCGTCGTCGCCGCGCAGATCGGGCCGATCTGGCTGCTCTGCGCCCGCACCACGCTCCGCGTCGGCGCGGCGAGCGGGTTCGGCATCGGCGCCGGCGCCGCGGCCGTCGACCTCGCGTACGCGGCCCTGGGCGCAGCGGGCGTCGCGCCGTTCCTCGCCGTGCCGGCGCTGCGCGCGGGGCTCGGCGTCGCGGGCGCGCTGGTGCTCGTCGTGCTCGGCGCGCGGACGCTGCGGACGGCGTTCCGGGTGCGGCTCGGCCACGAGACGCCGGAGGAGACGCTGTCGCCGCGCGCCGCGCTGCGCACCGGCCTGGTCGCCACCGCCTCCAACCCGTCCACGATCGCGTCGTGGGCGGCGATCTTCGGCGCCGCGTCCGCCGGCCACGCCGCCCGCGGCGCCGGGGCGGCGGCGTTGCTGGTGCTCGGGGTGGGGCTCGGCAGCCTCGCCTGGCACGCGCTGCTCGTCGCCGGGATGCGGTTGCTGCGCCGCCGCGTCGGCGACCGGACGTTGCGGGTGGTCGACGGTGTGGCGGGCGGTGCGCTGGTGCTGGTGGGCGTCAACCTCGGTGTCCGCGCCGTGCGTTCCTGACTACGCTCGCGGGCCATGAGACGCGCCCTGGCCGCCGCCCTCGCCTGCCTCGCGCTCGCCGGGTGCACCAAGCACGACGGCAAGCCGCGGATCGACGGCGTCGAGACGTTCGGCGATCTCGGGCACACGCACGTCCCGTGGCCGGTGACCTACCCGCAGACCCCGCCGGTGGGCGGCGACCACTCCGACGCCTGGCTGAACTGCGGCGTCTACACCGAGGCGGTCCCGAACGTGAACGCCGTCCACTCGATGGAGCACGGCGCCGTCTGGATCACCTACCGGCCGGACCTGCCGCGGGCCGACGTCGACACCCTCCACCGGCTCCAGGGCCTCAAGCCGGCGTACGTGCTCATCTCGCCGTACCCGGGGCTGCCCGGGCCCGTCGTCGCCTCGGCGTGGGGGCTCCAGCTCACGGTCGACCGGGCCGACGACGCGCGGCTCGCGGAGTTCGTGCGCGCGTACGCGGGCGGCGGCCAGGGCGGCGAGCCCGGCAAGCCGTGCTCCGGCGGCCTGGACCCCGCCCAGGCGCGCCGGTACGACGAGCAGCGGGCCTCCGCCACGCCGTCGCCGGCCTCCTGACCGGCAAACCTGGCGTTCCGGACAAGTTTCCTCTTCCGGTAGGTTTCGGACTGTCCCGATCCGGGCAGGCCCGCCCGGTCCAGTAGCGGCGGCGTCCAAGGATGGGCGCGCCGTCCCCGTACCGCACGGAGGTTTCTGCATGTCGCACGTACGTTCGCGGGTCCTCACGGCCGGCGCGATCGCCGTCGCGCTGAGCGCCGGGTACCTCGCGCAGGGCACGTACGCCGCCGGCGTCCCCGCCAACAAGGTCGCTGCCTCGGGTTCGGAGACCGAGCTCGTCAACGCCCAGACCGACACCGTCGTGCTGAGCGAGACCGTCAAGATCAACAACCCGACCGACCTGATCATCAACGCCAGCGCCGAGTGCGCGATCCTGACGCAGGTCACCAACTCCGCGAACGGCCAGACCGAGCGCGCGTTCGGCCAGGTCAAGTTCTACGTCACCATCGACGGCATCCGCGTCCCGGTCTCGCAGAGCGACACCGACCGCGGCGAGGTCGTCTACTGCAACCGCGCGCAGGAGCAGCAGTGGACCGACAGCGACGACCCGATCACGGGTGGCGACGACAGCGGTGACCAGCTCCGCCAGTACCTGGACACCCGCACCGCGAACAGCTTCCAGTGGCTCGCGCTGAACGTCGGCACCACCTACCCGGGCACGTCCGACAACGTCCACAAGGTCGAGCTGTGGGCCCACTGGGACGTCGCCGCGAGCAAGAACGCCGTGGCGAAGGCCGCCGTCGGCAACCGCACGCTCGTCCTCGAGCCGGTCAAGGCCGCCGTCGGCGAGACGGTCGTCGAGGTCGGCTAGTCGTTCCACCCCTCCCCCTCACGGCGAGGCCCGGGCGTTCGCGCCCGGGCCTCGTCCGTTTCCCGGCTACTGGCCGTACGCGCCGCCGTCGCCGCTCGCCGAGCCGCTGGGGGCGCCGCTCGGCGCGGTCCCGCCGGCCGTGAAGTAGATCGCTCCCTGCATGCCCTGCGACTTGTGGAACTTGCAGTAGAACGCCACCACCCCGGACGCGGGCAGCGTGATGTCGGCCGGGCGTTCCTCGTCCGGCTTCAGCGTCTCGTCCACGTGCAGCGCGTCGATCGTGAACGTGTGCGGCGCGGCGCCCTCGTTCTTCAGCTCCAGCCGGAGCTTGGTGCCGGGCGTCGCCTTGATGTACGTCGGGCCGAAGTAGAAGTCGTCCAGCTCGAGCTCGATCTCGTCGTCCCCGGCGAGATCCTTGGTGCCGTGGTCGTTGACCGGGCCGTTCAGCGTGACCGGCGCGCTCGCCGAGGGGGTGGCGGCGGCGGTCGTCGTGGGCGCACCGCTGTCCGAGGGGGCAGCAGCGGTGTCGCCGTCGCCGCCGGCGCAGGCGGTCGCGGCGAGGCAGAGCAGGGCGGTGCAGGCGGCGAGGTGGCGCATCCGGTGACCTCCGTGTCTCGTTTCGTGGTGGTACGGCGCGGGGCGCGCGGGGGATTGGCAATCCCGTGACGTCCTCCGGCCGTACCCAAGACGTGTGGTCCGCCGGGGACGAGAGCCTGCTCGCCGGGGTCGCCGCGGGCGACGCCGACGCGATGGCGGCGCTGGTGCGGCGGTACCAGCGGCGCGTCTACGGCTTGGCCCGCACCGTGCTGGGCGACGCGGCGGCCGCGGAGGACGTCGCGCAGGAGGCGTTCGTGCGCGCGTGGCGGCACGCGGAGGCGTTCGACCCGCGCCGCGCCTCGGCCGCCACCTGGCTGCTCGCCATCACCCGGAACCTCGCCATCGACGCGCTCCGGCTGCGCCGCGCCGACCCGGTCGACCCGGCGGCGCTGCTCGCGCTCGGCCTCGCCGACCCGGGCGCCCGGCCGGAGGAGGCGGCGGTGGCCGCCGACGAGGCGCGGCGGGTCCGCGCGGCGATCGGCGCGCTGCCGGAGGAGCAGCGGCGGGCGCTGGTGCGGGCGGCGTTCCTGGGGCAGACGGCCCGGGAGATCGGCGCCGCCGAGGCGA
>DASTMB010000012.1 GCA_035714365.1 Mycobacteriales bacterium
CGGCGGCCCGGTGGCGGATGCGGGCGGCCGGGTTGCGGCCGGGACGGGCGGACGGGTGACGGCCGGGACGGGCGGACGGGTTGCGGCCGGGACGAGCGGCCGGGTTGCGGCCGGCACGAGCGGCCGGGTTGCGGCCGGGACGGGTGGCCGGGTGGTGGCCGGGACGGGCGGCGCGCCCGCGGCGGGTCCGAACCGGGGCACGGGCGGGTGCGGCCGGCGGCGGGGATCCTCGGCTGGGCGCGACGGGCGGGGCGGGCGCGGCGGGCGGGCGACGTTGCCCGGCGAGGGGGTGCGCCGCAGCCCCGCCGCGACGACGGCGGCGCCCGCCACCTCGACGCCGGCGGCGCGGAGCGCGCGCGCGGCCTCGGCGAGCGTCGCGCCCGTGGTCATCACGTCGTCCACGACCACGACGCGGCGGCCGGCGAGGGCCCGGGCGGCGGGGCGGGCGCGGAACGCGTGGTGGAGGTTCGCGGCGCGGTCGGCGGCGCCGAGGCCGGACTGGTCCGCGACGCGGCGCGCGGGCGCGAGCGCGTGGACGGCGGGCACGCCGAGCAGCCGCGCCGCGCGGACGGCGAGGCGGCGGGCGTGGTCGTAGCCGCGGGCGCGAACGGCGCGGCGTGACGACGGCACCCACACGAGCGCCTCGGGTCGCGCGGGGGCCGCGGCGCGGGCGAGGGCGGCGGCGAGCGGGGCGGACAGGGCGAGGCGGGAACGTTCCTTGTGGGCGAGGACGAGGTCGCGGACGGGGGCGTCGTACGCGGCGACGGCCCAGGTGCGCGGGAGCCCGGGCGGCACCGGGACGGGGACGGCGCGCGTGGGCGGGCCGCTGAGGGCGTCCGCGCAGCCCGGGCAGAGAGCGGGGGACGTGGCGGGGTCGGCGGCGGGACGCGCGGCGGCGGGGGGCGCGGTCGCGGTGGGGGCGGCGGCGTTGGGGGCGGCAACGGTCGGCGCGGCGGCACGGGGGCCCGTGGCGCGGGCGGCGCCGGGGCGGCCGAGGTGGAGGGCGGTCAGGAGGGCGAGGAACGCGCGGGGGACACGGAACGCGGGCAGCGCGACGCCGCAGCCCGGGCAGGTGCGCGGGAGCAGCAGGTCGAGGAGCGCGTCGATCACGCGTCCGACGATGCCGCCGCGCGGCGAGCGGCACGAGGGGCGCCGGCGGATCTGTGGACAGCCGGAAATCCCTGTGGATGCAGGGGTCAGCCCGCGTACGTCGCGGCCTCCCCCGGCCCCGGCAACGCCGTCCAGTCGTCGCCGGGCAGCCGCCGCCAGACCCGGCCGCCGATGCTGACGACGCGTTCGGCGGGCAACGCGGCCGAGACGCCGAGGGCGGTGACGGTGCCGCGGGGCAGGCGGTCGCGCTGGCGGACGAGGTCGTAGCCGTCGACGTCGACGCGGTAGAGGACGGCGCGGTCGCGTTCGCGGGCGGTGAAGACGACCTGCGCGGCGCCGTCGAACGCCACCGCCGTCACGGTGGTCACGGACGGGGCGACGACGCGGGCGTCGGCGAGGATGCGGCCGCCGGCGGCGGAACGTTCGATGCGCGCGACCCAGAGCCGGCCGTCCGCGACGAGCGCGGCGCGGGAGCCGTCGGGCGAGACGCGCAACGCCGTGAGCCCCGGCACCGGGGACGCGACGGCGAGCGGCGCGCCGCGCGGGCGGACGAGCACGACCTGCGGCTGCGGCCCGCCGGACGAGTGGACTACCCACAGGCTCTGCCCGTCCGGCTCCCAGGACGGGGTGCCGATGCGCTGGCTGGCGAGGGCGGTGCGGTCGGGGTCGGCGCCGGTGAGGTCGACCAGCCGGAGCTGCTGCCGGCCGCCGGCGGGGCGGGTGACGACGGCGAGCGTGGTGCCGGACCGGTTGACGGCGAGGGTGGCGACGGGCGGCGTGGTGGCGACGCGGGCGACGCCGCCGGGGCCGAGCGCGTACGGCGCGCCGGCGCGGACGAAGTACAGCCGGGGGTCGCCGGTGGCGGGGACGGGCGCGTAGTCGCCGAAGTCGCGGCGGCGGTGCTCGCGCGCGCCGTTGTGGCCGGGCACGGCGAGCGTCTCGCCCTCGACGAGGACGCGGACGGCGACGACCTGCTCCTGCTCGGTGAGGGTCCAGACGAGCTGCGCGACGACGACCGCGAGCGCCTCCTGCGAGGCGCGGCGCAGCTCGCGGGAGAAGTTCAGCGTGACGACGCCGTCGACGAGCGACGGCGGGTCGATCAGCTCGGTGCCGTTGGGGATCGCGGTGCGCACGGCCGGGGCGAGCCACGGCGCGGGGCCGGCGAGGAGGGCGCGGACGACGGTGCCGGCGTTCTGCCCGGAGGCGGCGAGGAACATCGGCTGCGGCACGAGCCGGCGCGCCTGGTTCGGGAAGTAGAGCGTGACCCGGTCGTACGACGCCGCCAGCTCGTCGCGCACGAGCACGACGCCCGGCGGCGCCTCCGCGATCCGCCAGCCGAGCGACGGGACGCGGGTCAGCCGGAACGTCACCGCGCGGGCCGGCGCGGACGCCGCCCGGAACTCGCCGCGCGGCGAGATGGTGCCGATCCGGGCCAGCGTCACGGGCACGGTGGCGGCGTCGCCGCGCGCGGCCGCGCGGCCGGTGCGCGGCGTGGCGGCGACGACGGTGACGCCGGCGTCGTCGTTCCAGCTCACCTGCGGGGCGAGGTAGGTGCGGGCGATGGCGCGGTCGTTGCGGGTGTCGCCGTGGGCGGAGAGGAAGCCGCGGACGATCTCGTCGGGCGGCGCGTTCTCGCGCGGTGACGTGGCGCGGCGGCGGATCCGCGTCTCGGGCAGCTCGGGCCCCTCGGCCGACACCTTGCGCACGACGTGGACGCCGCTGCGCGCGGGCACGCCGGTGCAGCCGGCCAGCGAGACGACGGCGAACGCGGCCGCCGCGAGGCGCCTAGCCACCGGAGCCCACCGGCTCGGGCTCGAGGGGCAGCGGCGACGAACGCACCTCTCCCCCGGCCTGGCGCGGCAACGTCATCCGGAACGCCGAGCCGCGCCCCGGCTCGCCCCACGCCTGGAGCCAGCCGCCGTGCAGCCGCACGTCCTCCAGCGCGATGGACAGGCCGAGCCCGGTGCCGCCGGTGTGCCGCGCGCGCGACGGGTCGGCGCGCCAGAAGCGGGAGAACACGCGGCTCGCCTCGCCCGGCCGCAGGCCGACGCCGCGGTCGCGGACGACGACCGCGACCGCCTCGGCGTCGCCGCCGAACGTCACGTCGATCGGCAGCCCCTCGCCGTGCTCGATGGCGTTGGCGAGGAGGTTGCGCAGGACGCGTTCGACGCGGCGCGGGTCGGCCTCCACGACGACCGCGGCGCCTGCAGCGGTGCCGCCGGAGGGGCGCAGCCGCACGTCGGAGCCGCGGCGTTCGGCCAGGGGTCCCAACGCCGTGACGACCCGCCGCAGCAACGCCCCCAGGTCGAACACCTCCGCGTCGAGCACCGCCGCGCCCGCGTCGAAGCGGCTGATCTCCAGCAGGTCCACGAGCAGCGCCTCGAAGCGGTCGAGCTCGTTCTGGAGCAGCTCGGCGGAGCGGGCGACCTCGACGGGGAAGTCGCCGCGCGCGGAGTGCAGCACGTCGGCCGCCATGCGCACGGTCGTCAACGGCGTGCGCAGCTCGTGCGAGACGTCGGAGACGAAGCGCTGCTGCACGCGCGAGAGGCCTTCGAGCTGGTCGATCTTCTGGCGCAGCGAGACGGCCATCTCGTTGAACGCCTCGCCGAGCCGCGCGATCTCGTCCTCGCCGCGGACCTCCATCCGCGACTCGAGCCGCCCGGCCGCGAACTCGTCGGCGACGCGCGCCGCCGCGCGCACCGGCGACACGACCTGCCGGCCGACGAGGTAGGTGACGCCGGCGACGAGCAGCGCGAGCGCGGCACCGCCGCCGAGCAGCGCGCCGCGCACCGCGCCGAGGGTCGACTGCTCGAGGTCGAGCGGGAAGAAGAAGTACAGCTCGTAGCGGTGGCTCGGCGAGTACAGCGGCGCGCCGACGACGAGGCCGCGCGAGTCGTGCCCGCGGACCTGGAACTCCGTGTACGCGTACGCCATCGCGCTGTCGCGGCCGACCGACGACCGCAGCGCGGCCGGGATCTCCTCGACGTCCGGCGCCTCCGGGCTGCTGAACAGGTCGCCCAGCGGGCCGCCGACCAGCGCGACGTCGTACGTGCCCGCCGCGCCCGCGCGGGTGGCGAGCTGCTGGATCAGCGTGCCGAGGCGTTCGTCGACGGCCTCCGGCGTCGCGTCGCCGTCGACGTCGGAGAGCGTGGCGACGGCGTACTGGATGCTCGACCCGGCCTCGGCGAGCGCGCGTTCGCGATGCGCGTCGACCAGGCCGCGGCCGACCCGGTCGTAGACGAGCACGCCGACGAACGCGACGACGACGGCGGAGATGAGCAGCGTCGAGGCGACGACGCGGAGCTGCAACGAGCGACGCCAGCGGCCGGCCGCCTCGCGCAGCAACGAGCGCGGCGTCGCCGTCAGGGCGGCCCTGCCTTGTAGCCGACGCCGCGGACCGTCAGCACCACCTCCGGGTGCTCGGGGTCGCGCTCGACCTTGGCGCGCAGGCGTTGCACGTGGACGTTGACGAGCCGGGTGTCGGCGGCGTGGCGGTACCCCCACACCTGTTCGAGCAGCACCTCGCGGGTGAACACCTGGCGCGGCTTGCGCGCCAGCGCGACGAGCAGGTCGAACTCCAGCGGCGTCAGCGCGATCTGCTGCCCGTCGCGCACGACCCGGTGCCCCGCGACGTCGATCTCGACGTCGCCGATGTGCAGCGGCTCGGCGGGGACGTCCTCGTTGCGGCGCAGGCGCGCGCGGACGCGGGCGATCAGCTCCTTGGGCTTGAACGGCTTGACGACGTAGTCGTCGGCACCCGACTCGAGGCCGAGCACGACGTCGATCGTGTCGCTCTTGGCGGTGAGCATCACGATGGGGACGCCGCTCTCCGCGCGGATCGCGCGGCACACCTCGAGGCCGTCCTTGCCCGGCAGCATGATGTCGAGCAGCACGAGGTCCGGCTTGGTGTCGTGGAACGCCGCGAGCGCCTTCTCCCCGTCGGCGACGAACGACGGGTCGAACCCCTCGGTGCGCAGCACGATGCCGAGCATCTCGGCGAGCGAGGGGTCGTCGTCGACGACGAGGACGCGCCCTCTCACCGGGTACCCCGCCGGCGGGAGCAGCGGTCGGGCGAGGGCGCGCGGGTCATACGTCCATTGTGCCTGCCAGGCGGGCGCTGTGGTCATGTCACGACGATGCGCCGCGCCGGTCGCGGCGCGATCACGGTCGCGTCTCTGTAAGGAACGTGCCGCCGGCACGTGTCGGGAGGTGGCGTGTGCGCCCAGCCGCGCCACCGACGAACACGGCCGGCCCGCCCGGCCGAGAAAGGTCCACCTCATGTTCCAGCGCCTCCGCGCGGCCCTGCTCGTGCCGGCGGTCCTCGTAGCTGCCGCCGTGCTGCCGTCGCCGGCCGCCCACGCGTCCGGCTCCTGCGGCTACCCGCAGGGCACCATCACGACGTACCGCATGGGCACCGTCTACGACTACTACTACGGGTCCGACCAGGACTGGTACGCCGTCGACAGCACCGGCGTCACGCTGCTCGGCCTCACCTCCACGTCGACCACCGGCGTCGTCTACCTCGACGTCTGGGACGCGACCTGCGGCACCGTGCTGTGCAGCACGTCAACCGCCATGTTCGCCGGCGACTGCAACGTCACCTACACCGGCCGGATGTACGTGTCCCTGCGCGCGTCCTTCGGCTACTACACCTACAGCCCGGTCGACTACTTCCTCACCGCCACGACGGCCCCGGCCGCCGGCGGCACCGACTGCTCGACCACGAGCGGCGTCCAGACCTGCGTCACCAAGACCGTCGGCCCGGTCCAGCAGAAGCTCACCCTCTACAGCCCGCGGGTCTACACCGCCGCGACGCACCACGCCGCGGGGTACGTCGACGTGTACCGGTTCCCGGTCGCCGGCGGCGCGACGGCCACGCTGCCGTGCGTGGTCCTCGTCGCGAACTCCACGACGCAGAACCCCTGCGCCGACAACGACGGCACGTTCGTCACGCGCCTCGCGGTCCTCGTCGACAACACGGTCAACCAGCCCGGTGTCGCGGTGGACGTGCCGCTGGCCAGCGTCAGCGTCTGCTCGGCGCGGTACACCGTCACGGTCGACTCGATCGGCGTCGAGAACGTGCCGGCGTACTCAATCTGCTAGCAGCCCGCGCACCGTCTCCTCGGTCACCGGGCGCGCGACGCCGCGCTCGGTGACGAGGGCGGTGACGAGGGGCGGCGGGGTCACGTCGAACGCCGGGTTGTAGGCGTCGCTGCCCTCCGGGGCGACGGGCAGCCCGCGCCACGTCGTGACCTCGCCGCCGTCCCGCTGCTCGATCACGACGGCGTCCCCGGTCGGCGTCGCGAGGTCGACCGTCGACGTCGGGGCGACGACGACGAACGGCACGCCGTGCGCGTGCGCGAGCACCGCGAGCGGGTAGGTGCCGACCTTGTTCGCGACGCTGCCGTCGGCGCAGACCCGGTCGGCGCCGACGAGCACCACGTCGACCTCGCCGCGCGCGAACAGCGAGCCGGCGGCGTTGTCGGGCAGCACGGCGTACGGCAGCCCGTCCCGCCGCGCCTCCCACGCGGTGAGCCGCGCGCCCTGGAGCAGCGGCCGCGTCTCGTCCACCCAGAGCCGGCGCAGCCGGCCGGCCGCGAACGCGCGGCGGGCGACGGCGTAGGCCGTGCCGCCGCCGGCGGAGACGAGCGACCCGGTGTTGCAGTGGGTCAGCACGCGCGCGCCGCCGGGCACCAGGTCGAGCCCGAACGCCGCCATCGCGTCGCTGGCGGCGGCGTCCTCGCCCGCCAGCGCGTCCGCCTCGGCGACCGCGGCGGCGACCGGGTCGGCGCCACGAGCGACGGAGGCAACGGCGGCGCGCAGCGCGCGGTCGACGCCGCGGCGCAGGTTGACGGCGGTGGGGCGCGCGGCGGCGAGGCGTTCGGCGTCGGCATCGAGGTCGCGGCCCGCGGCGGCGAGCGCGACGCCGTACGCGCCGGCCAGCCCGAGCGCGGGCGCGCCGCGGACGACGAGCGCCTGGATCGCGGCCACCAGCTCGCCGACGGTCGCGCACGCGACGGCCGTCTCCTCGGCGGGCAGCCGGGTCTGGTCGAGCAGCTCGACGCGGCCGTCGCGCCAGGCGACGGTGGGTACGCGTTGCACCGCGCGAGGGTACGTTGGCCGGACTGCCGGACGCGGAGGAACGTGGATGAGCGACACGCCGGGGTGGGAGTCGCCGGGGGACCCCGGAGCCGCACCGGGCGGCGGCACGCCCCCGGGCTGGGGCGCGCAGCCGGGCTACGGCCCGCAGCCGGGCGCGCCGGGCGCCGGGCCGGGGTACGGCCCCGGGTCCGCCCCCGGGTACGGCTACGGGCAGCCGGGGTACGGCGCGCCGCCCGGGTACGGCGGCTGGGGCACGGCCGCCGCGCCGAAGCCGGGCGTCGTCCCGCTGCGGCCGCTGGGCCTCGGCGAGATCCTCGACGGCGGGTTCTCGGTCGTCCGCGAGTACCCGAAGGTGACCCTCGGCCTCTCCGCCGTGGTCATCACGATCACCAACCTCGTCTCGTTCGGCGTCAACGTCTCCAACCGCCTCAACGGCGGCTACGGCAGCCCCAACCTCTTCGCCGGCGGCGGCTTCTCGATCGCCCGGATCGCGGTCTCCGCGGTGAGCTCGGTCGGGCTGGTCGTGCTGGCGGGGATGCTCACGGTCGTCATGGGCGAGGCGGTCCTCGGCCGCCCCGTCACGATCGGCGAGACGTGGCGGCGGGTGCGGCCGCGGTTCTTCGCGCTCGTCGGCGCGGCGCTCGTCGCGGGGCTGGTGCCCTACATCGCGCTGTTCCCGCTGGTCGTGCCCGGCGTGTTCCTCTGGGGTGCGTGGGCGCTGACGACGCCCGCGCTGGTGCTCGAACGCATCGGGGTCCGGGCGGCGTTGCGGCGCTCGTGGCGGCTCGCCGTGCCGGACTGGTGGCGGGTGTGGGGCATCCGCGCGCTCGCGACGCTCATCGCCGGCGTGATCGGCTTCATGATCGCGCTGCCGGGCGTGGTCGTCGCGTTCGCGACGGGCGGGTTCGAGAGCGGCGAGGGGTACAGCGTCGCGGCGCTCGCGGTCCTCACCGTGGCCGGCATCGTCGCCGGCACCATCACGGCGCCGTTCAGCTCGGGCGTCCTCGCGCTGCTCTACATCGACCGCCGGATGCGCGTGGAAGGTCTCGACGTGACGTTGGCCAGGGCCGCCGCGGCGGGTACGGCCTCCCCGTGACCCCGTTCCTCCCGCTGCCCTGGCAGGACCCGGGCGGGATCACCCGCGGCGGCGCGCGGGACGAGGCGCGGCGCGAGCTGCGCAAGGCGATCTACCACGTCGGCGACGAGGGGCCGGTGCAGCGGGTGATCCGCTGGCTGTTCCGCTGGGTGTCGAGCACGTTCGACAAGCTGTCGCGCGTCGCGCCCGGCGGCGTGCCGTCGTTGCTGATCATCGTCGTGCTGATCGTGCTGCTCGTCGTCGCGATCCGGATCGGGCTCGGCCCGGCGCGGCTGCGCAACGCGCTCACCGACCGGCGGCGCGACGCGCGGTCGCGGTCCGCGCAGGACTACCGCGACGAGGCCGAGGCGCTGGCCGCGCGCGGGGAGCACAAGGAGGCGGTGCGCGCGCGGTTCCGCGCGATCATCCGCGAGCTGGAGGAACGCGCCGTGCTCGACCCGCGCGCCGGGCGCACCGCCGGCGAGATCGCGCGCGAGGGCAGCGCCGCCGTCCCGGCCGTCGCGGGCGACCTGCGCGCCGCGGCGGGGACGTTCGACCGCGTCTGGTACGGCCGCCACCGGGCCGACCGCGCCGACTACGACGCCGTCGCCGCCGCCGACGACGCGATCCGGACCGCGCGGCTCGTGACCGTTCCGGAGGCGGTCGGGTGAGCGCCGGGCTGCTGGACACCGGGCCGCTCGACACCGAGCCGCGCGACGCGACGTCGGCGCGGCGCGCGCTGCCGCCGCGGGAGGCGTGGCGCCGGGCGCGGCTGCCGCTCCTGCTCGGCGCGCTGATCGTCGCCGTCGCCGTGCTCCGCGCCATCGCCACCGGCGGCGTAACCGCCGGGCGGATGGACCCCGACGCCGCCGCGCCGGAGGGCGGCCGCGCGCTGGCGACGCTGCTGCGGCAGCACGGCGTCGACGTCCGCACCGTCGACGTGCCGTCGGGCAGCGACGGCGTCACGGTGTTCGTGCCGGTCCCCCGCCTCGCCAACGCCGCCCGCCCGGAGGCGCTCGCGCTCGCCTCCTCGGCGAGCGAGGTCGTCGTCGCGGAGGCACGCGACCCGCACCTCGCCGCGCTCGGCGTCGAGGCCGACCAGACGAGCCAGGAGGAGGAGCGCACCGTCGACCCCGGCTGCTCACAGCCGGACGCGGTCGCCGCCGGCGACGCCCGCCTCGGCGGCCTCGTCTACGAGCCGCCCCCCGGTGCCGCCGCCTGCTACGCCGTCCGCGGCGGCGCGTCGTTCGTGGAGGTCGCCACCGGCGGCCGGCGCGTGACGGTCGTCGGGACCGCGTCGTTCATGACCAACGAGTACCTCGGCGAGGACGGCAACGCCGCGCTCGCGCTGCGCCTGCTCACCCGGCACCCGACCGTCGAGTGGGTGTACCCGCGCGAGGTGCCCGCCGCGCCCGACGACGGCGAGCAGAGCGTGCTCGACCTGCTGCCGGACCGCATCTGGCTGTTCACGTTCCAGGCGTTCGTCGCCGTGCTGCTGCTCGCGCTGTGGCGCGCGCGGCGGCTCGGCCCGGTCGTCGTCGAGCCGCTGCCGGTCGTCGTCCGCGCCGCCGAGGCGGTCGAGGGCCGCGCCCGGCTCTACGAGGCGGCGGGGGCGCGCGACCGCGCGGCGGCGGCGTTGCGGGCCGGGCTGCGCGACCGGCTGGTGCGCGCGCTCGGCCTCGCCCGCGACGCCGGACGCGAGACGCTCGTCGCCGCCGTGAGCGCGCGTTCCGGCCTCGACGGCCCCGCCGTCGACGACCTCCTGTACGGTCCCCCACCGGCCGACGACGAGGGGCTCGTCCGCCTCGCCGACGGCCTCGACTCTCTCGATGCCGAGGTGCGTGCCCTGTGACCGAGACGCCGTCCGCCCCCCGCCGCCGTACGGCCCCGCGCCGCGCCACCGCCGACCCCCGCGAGGCGCTCGTCGCGCTGCGCGGCGAGGTCGCGAAGGCGGTCGTCGGCCAGGACGCGGCCGTGACCGGACTGGTCATCGCGCTGCTCTGCCGCGGCCACGTCCTGCTCGAAGGCGTGCCCGGAGTCGCGAAGACGCTGCTGGTCCGCGCGCTCGCCGCCGCGCTCGACGTCGACACCAAGCGCGTGCAGTTCACGCCCGACCTGATGCCGGGCGACGTCACGGGCTCGCTCGTCTACGACGCCCGCACCGCGGAGTTCTCGTTCCGCGAGGGTCCGGTGTTCACGAACCTGCTGCTCGCCGACGAGATCAACCGCACGCCACCGAAGACGCAGGCGTCGCTGCTCGAGGCCATGGAGGAACGCCAGGTCACCGTCGACGGCGTGCCGCGCCCGCTGCCCGAGCCGTTCGTCGTCGCGGCGACGCAGAACCCGGTCGAGTACGAGGGCACCTACCCGCTGCCGGAGGCGCAGCTCGACCGGTTCCTGCTCAAGCTGACGATGCCGCTGCCGAACCGCGACGACGAGATCACCGTCCTCCAGCGCCACGACAGCGGCTTCAACCCGCGCAACCTCGCCGCCGCCGGCGTCACCTCCGTCGCGTCCGTCGCCGACCTCGCCGCGGGCCGCGAGCAGGTCGCCGCCGTGTCGGTGAAGCCGGAGGTGATCGGCTACATCGTCGACGTCGCCCGCGCGACCCGGCAGTCGCCGTCGCTGTCGCTGGGCGTCTCGCCGCGCGGCGCCACGGCGTTGCTCAACACCGCGAAGGCGTGGGCGTGGCTGTCCGGCCGCGACTTCGTCACGCCCGACGACGTGAAGGCGCTGGCCCGCCCGGCGCTGCGGCACCGGGTCGCCGTGCGGCCGGAGGCCGAGCTCGAGGGCGTCACCGCCGACGGCGTCCTCGACACCGTCCTCGGCTCCGTCGCCGTCCCCCGCTGACCGGATGGCACTGACCGGGCGGCTCGCCGCGCTCGCCGCGTTCCTCGCGGTGGCGCTGCTCGTCGTGCCCGGCGCCGACGCGACGGCGTTCCTCGCCGGCAACGCGCTGCTCCTCCTGCTCGCGCTCGCCGACCTGGCGCTCGCGGCGAGCGTGCGCTCGCTCGCGCTGTCGCGTTCCGGCGCGACCGCGATGCGCCTCGGCGAGGAGGGGGTCGTCACGCTGACCGTCGGCAACGGCGCCCGCCGCACCGCGCGCGTCGTCCTCCGCGACGCGTGGCCGCCGTCCGCAGGCGCGTCGCCGCGCGTCCACCGCGTCACCGTCCCCGCCGGCGAACGCCGCCGCGTCGAGACGGTCCTGCACCCGACGCGGCGCGGCGACCGGGTGCCGTCCCGGATCACCGTCCGCTGCCTCGGCCCGCTCGGCCTCGCCGGCCGCCAGGGCCGCCACGTGTCGCCGTGGCAGGTGCGGGTGCTGCCGCCGTTCGCGTCGCGGAAGTTCCTCCCCGAACGCCTCAACCGGCTGCGCCAGCTCGACGGCGCCGTCCTCATCCGCGGCCGCGGCGAGGGCACGGAGTTCGACTCGCTGCGCGAGTACGTCGACGGCGACGACGTGCGCTCCATCGACTGGCGCGCCACCGCCCGCCGCGACACCGTCGTCGTGCGCACCTGGCGGCCCGAGCGCGACCGGCGCGTGCTCATCGTCCTCGACACCGGCCGCACCTCCGCCGGCCGCGTCGGCGACGCCCCCCGCCTCGACCACGCGCTCGACGCCGCGCTGCTGCTCGCCGCGCTCGCCTCCCGCGCCGGCGACCAGGTCGAGCTGCTCGCGTACGACCGCGTCCAGCGCGCCCGCGTCTCCGGCGGGTCGCGCTCCGAGGTGCTGCCGCGGCTGGTCAACGCGATGGCTCCGTTGGAGCCGGTCCTGCTCGAGGCGGACCACCAGGGCATCGTCGCCGCGGTGCTGCGCCGGATGCGCCGGCGCGCGCTCGTCGTGCTGTTCACCGAGCTGAACACCGCGGTCGTCGAGGAGGGGCTGCTGCCGTCGCTGGGTGCGCTGACCGCGCGGCACACCGTCGTCGTCGCGTCGGTGTCGGACCCGCGCGTCGGCGAGCTGCTGCACGGCCGCGGCTCGGCTCGCGCCGTCTACGGCGCCGCCGCCGCCGAGCGCGCGACGGCCGAACGCAGGCGCCTGGTCGCGCTGCTGCGCCGGCTGTCGGTGGAGGTGGTGGACGCGCCGCCGGAGTCGTTCGCGCCAGCGGTGGCGGACGCGTACCTGGCGCTGAAGGCCGCCGGCCGGCTGTAGCTCGGCGGTGGCTAGTGCTTGCAGTGCTTCCCGTGGCAGTTGTCGGGCGGCGGCGGCGGCAGCGGAGCGCCCGGCGTCGGCGCGACCGGCTTCGGCGGCGCGGACACGACCGGCGGCAGCGCGAAGTCGCGCTCCGGCAGCCCGTCGTGCGCGGCCGTCATGATCGTGCGCCAGATCGTCGCCGGGAACGTGCCGCCGTAGACGATCGGCACGCCGTGCACGTGCCGCAGCGGGTGCCGCGCCGGGTCGCGCGGGAAGCCGACCCAGACGACGCCGGCGAAGTCCGGCGTGTAGCCGTCGAACCACGCCGCGGTCGGGCCGTTCGTCGTGCCGGTCTTGCCGGCGGCGGGGCGGCCGATGCGGGCGCCCTTGCCGGTGCCGTGGTCGAGGACGCCGCGCAGCACGGCGGTGACGGTGTCGGCGACGTCCTGCGGCAGCGCCTGGCGGCAGGACGGCGAGACCGTGCCGAGCGACTTGCCGGCCGCGTCGAGCACCTCGGTGATCGCGATCGGCCGGCAGTACGTGCCGCGCGCCGCCAGCGTCGCGTACGCGCTCGCCATGTCCAGCGGGCTGACCTCGTTCGAGCCGAGCACGAACGACGGCACCGCCCGCAGCGGGAACCGCGTGATGCCCATGTCTCGCGCGATCCGCGCCGGCTCGGTGTAGCCGGTGCGTTCCTCGATCTGGATGTAGGCGGTGTTGACGGAGTCCCACGTCGCGCGCGGGATGTCGAACGTGCCGGCCTCGCTGTCACCGGCGTTGCCGACGGTGTACGGCACGACCTTGTCGCCGACGACGTTGGAGAACTTCTTCGACGTGTACTTCTGCGGCGCGTTGATCACGGTGTTGAGCGGGATGCCCTGCTCGATCGCCGCCGCCAGTACGAACGTCTTGAACGTCGACCCGGCCTGGAAGCCGGAGCCGCCGCCGAGCGGCAGGTTGACCTTGCGGCTGCCGGGCTCGTGGTTCAGCCCGGCCATCACCTTGATCAGCCCGGTGCCGGGCTGGACGACGACGGCCGCGGACGCCGGGTCGTCGGCGTCGCCGAGGCTCTCCTTCAACGCGTTCTGCGCCACCCGCTGCAACCGCGGGTCGAGCGACGTGCGGATCGTCAGCCCGCCCTGGAACAGCTTCTGCGCGCGCGCCCCCTGCGTGTCGCCGAAGATCGGCGCCATGGTGCCGTCCGGGTCCTCGAGGATCGCCGAGCGGACGTAGTCGAGGAAGTACGGCGCCAGCGCGTTGTCCTCGAACCCCTGCGGCTTCGTGATCCGCAGCCGCACCGGCGTCCGCCGCGCGGTCGCGACCGCCGCGGCCGGCGCGAACCCGACCTCCGCCATCCGCGTCAGCACCAGGTCGCGCCGCGCCTTCGCGTTCTTCGGGTGGGTGACCGGGTCGTAGAGGCGCGGGTTCTTCACCAGGCCCGCGAGCAGCGCCGCCTCCGGGAGCGTGAGGCGTTCGACCGGGTGGCCGAAGTAGTGCAACGACGCCGTCCCCACGCCGTACACGCCGGAGCCGAAGTAGGCGATGTTCAGGTACTTCTCGAGGATCTGCGCCTTCGTGTAACGCCCTTCCAGCGCGATCGCGTACCGCGCTTCGCGGATCTTCCGCGACGCCGTCCGCTCCGCCTGCGTCTGCTTCGCGCCGCCGAGGCTGGCGCGTTCGATGAGGACGTTCTTCACGTACTGCTGGGTGATCGTCGACCCGCCCTGCTGGACCTCGCCGGCCTGGCTGTTGCGGATCATCGCCCGCATCAGGCCCTTCACGTCGACGCCGCCGTGCTCGTAGAAGCGGGCGTCCTCGATGGCGAGGATCGCGTCCTGCATCACCTTCGGGATGCGCGACAGCGGGACGACGACGCGGTTCTCGTTGAAGTAGGCGACGGCCAGCGTCGAGCCGTCCGCCGCGAGGATCCGGGACGACTGCGGCAGCGGCGGCTCGACCAGCTCGGCCGGGAGCTGCTCGAACGAGTCCGCCCCGGCGCGCGCCACCAGCCCCGCCGACCCGACGACCGGGAACGCGAGGACCGCGAGCAGCAGCCCGCACACGGCGCTGACGGCGACGAGCAGCAGCGCGGCACGCGCGGGCGAACGGTCGGTACGGACGCGCGAACGGCGCCGCTGATCGGGCACGAGCACAGTGGGTTCCTGCCCGATCACACCCCGCCCCAACCGTCACGTCCGGATCACCACAAGCAGTCCCGGCGCTCCACGGCCGGCGCTCTCCGTAGAGATGCGCCGCTAGGTCTTCGGCCACTGGTCGGCGTGCCCCCGTACCGGCGCGAGGAGGCGTGGGCCGGGGTCCGGCCGCACGCCTGACGCCTCGGCTACCGCTCCCGGTCTTGGTCCCGGAAGTCGTACCCGTGGATCGTGCCGCCACAGGGTGGGCTGAGCCGCCACCGTCGGCGGCCCGCCGTCATTCGTTCGCGGGATTGATTCCTCCCGTGGCTAATTCACGTTTGCCCGCACCTGTGATCGCCCACCACTCTCTCGTGACCTCCTCCCCATCGCTGAACGTCGCCTCGATCCGTGGGGAGACCAAGCCGAGCGATGCCAGCCGAAATAGTTCGCGTCGGACACTGACCGGAGCGATCGATTCACCACCGCGCCTGTAGTAGTCGATGTCGATTCGCCGAGCGATCGACGCGCCTCGGCCCTCCGCAACGAGCTCAAGGATGAGGCGCAGGTGCGGGTTCTTGGTCAAGTAGTTTCATGGGTCAATGGACGGACTTCTTGCCAGACCGCCGCACATCATGTGTGGCTCCGGGAGTCCTCGACCCATATTTCGATGATCGCGTCGTCGAGCGGAGAAGCCGAGAGAATCTGATATCCGATATCGCGTCTGAGGGGCTCGATCAGCTCCAGCGTCGTGATCCAGTCCTCGTGCGTCCCGAACCACATCAGGGTACCCGTGGCGCCGAGTCGGACCCGTTGCGAGTCGGGCATCGTGTCAGCCAGGCGAAGTTCGAGCGGCGGAGTGCCCGGCTCAATGCGAACGCACGGGTCCTTTGACAGATGGATCACCGTGGCGGACCCCGTCACCAGCCCAGTCATCACCGCATGAAGGTGGGCAATGCCGAGATGATCCGCGCGGAGGAGGAAGGTCCTGCCCAACGCCCCCTTCCCGAAGTCGAACACGATTTGCGGCATTCAGGTCCTCTACGCCGTTGGAATATGCAGCCACCGCGTGTTCCACGCGGTCCAAAAATTCAGTCCGGAACAAGCGACGAGCTCGGAGATGGATGCCACGTCGCGAGAAGGCAGGCCCCGCACCTCGCTCACCACGGCGCGCGGAACGGCCAGCGGGTGGAGACGCTCCTCGGACTTCCTCCGACCGGACACCCGATCACTACGCGCTGGTCATGGCGTTGGACGGTACGAAACGGGGATGCGAGCAGATTCGCCGGGTCAGATCGTGGCCCACCAGAACTCCATCACCGAGAACCGGCTGGGGTCGAACTGCTCAGGATCGAAGTCGACTCCGAGTGCGGCGGCGAGGTCGTCGTCCAGCGTCAGGTTCCGCGCGTCGAAGTCATCGACGGCAAAGACGTCGACGCCATAGGGCGCCGCAGCGTGGCGGGTGCTGTCCAACCGGTGGGTCCGCACGATGGTGAGCGGCATCACCATCGACACGATGCCCTCGACGGATGCGTCCGACAGCAGGCTCGCCCACTCCTCGCCTGCACCACCATCCCAGTCGACACGAACGCCCGACCACCTCGTGACAAGGTCGGTGACCAGCGCTTTCGAGTACACCTTGTCCCACGTCGCGCGTCGATCGAACGCACGGCGAACGACGGCAGCGAAGGAAACCGTCATCCCGGGGCTCCGGGAGAGCCGTGGACGGTGCCCGTCACGGTCCTGTAGACGTTGATCCAGCTCGTGAGCAGGCCAGTGTCCGCATGAACACCGACAGGCCCGTTAGTGACGAACACCTTTGCCCTGTTGTTGATGTCCCAGAGCCCGGCATGGTCGGCATACGCCGCCGCGTCGAGAACTGCGGAGTGCGCATCGACGGAGGACAGGAACTGGCTCTTCCCGCCCGCCAAGGAACCCGTCATGTGAGGCGCCATCTTAACCTCGCCCACAGTGTACGTCCCGTTGCTCAAGCTTCCATTCCGCGTGAGGAACGTCTCCGGAGGCTCGAAGGGCGCGACGGATGCTCCACTCGGACGAGGCATCTTCGGCCCGGTCTTCGGGGTCCCCACCCGCTCGAGAGCGCGTCCCACGCCGTGCGCCAGGCCAGCGGTGACACCGCCGAAGACCGTGTCCTCGCCCAGGCGGGTCAAGTCGATGTGGCCTGAGCTCTCGAACTGGCCGACCGCCGATCCGACCGCGCCGGACAGCGCGCCGGCGAGCACCGACTGCACCACCGGACGTAATGCGGTCGTGCTCAGTGCGTTCGCTGCTGCCCCGAACACGACTCCGGAAGCGAGCCCGGTGATCGCACCGGTTGCCGCGCACTCACCGCCGGAACGTCCCGGGGGGCAGGTCAGGTAGGACTGCAGCGCCGAGCTGGCGGCCATGCCCAGGGACAGGCACATCACGCTGCCGGCGCCGAACGTGGCCGCCTCGCACGCCCCCGACACCGCCACGGCGGTGGCCAGCGAGGCGGCATGCACCCCGACCTGCCGCCAGAACGTCTTGCTCCGAAGGTGGTCGCCGATCGGCGCCACGACACCGTCCGCCAGTGCCGACAGCGGCCGCCGCAACGCGGAGGCACCCTGCTGCACCCACGCCGACGCCTGGTGCCAGTCCCCCTTGAGGTCGTCGAGTGCGTGCGCACGCGCGGTGTGGTTGCCGGTCAGGAACGCGACACCGAGACGAACACCATCGCGAGCGGCATGCCAGGTGTCCTCGAGAGGATTGTTGGCGCCGAGGCTGAACGGCCGGTGCCCGTCCGGGTCGATCGACCCGAGCGGGTCGCCCGCCCCGTAGGCGTACCGGTTGAACGTCGCCGGCCACGACAGGCTCCCGACCACACTGTCCTGCGACGTGAACCGCCCGAGCGCCGGCGAGTACGCCCGCGCCGTCATGTCCACGAGGCCGAACACCGGGTCGGTGACCGCCGACTGGAACCCCACCGGCAACGCCGCGCCGTCACCCGAGGCGGCACCGAACGGCTCGTACGCCGCGAACGCGCTGACCTGGCCGGAGGCGGCGTCGACGAGACCGGAGAGGTCCAGGTGCCGGCTCACGAACGCCTGCGACGCCACCGACCCGGTCACGACACCGGCGACCCGGCCGGCCGGCTCGCGCACCAGCACGCTGCTCGCGGCCGGGGACCGCGTCTGGGTCACGGCGTTCGAGGCGCCGGCGTACGAGTACGCGGTCGTCGTCGCGCCCTGGTCGCGCCGGGCGAGCCGGCCCAGGGCGTCGCGGCCGTAGGTGACGGTCGTCGCGGCGGCGGCGTTCGCGGCCTCGCGGGTCACCGACGACAGCGCGCCGAACGCGTCGTAGCCGTACGTGTCGGCGCCGGTCCGGACGAGGTTGCCGTCGGCGTCGTAGTCGTAGGTCGTGCCGTCGCTCGCGCCCGTGATCCGGCCCGCGCCGTCGTGCGTGTACGTGACCGCCGACAACGGCGTCACCGCGCCGTTCGCGGCGACGGTCGACCGGCTGACGCTCTCGCGGTTGCCGTCGGGGTCCCACCCGTACGTCTCGACGCTGCGCGTCCCGTCGGCGGCGGTGGCGGTGACGGTCGCCAGCCGGCCGACCGCGTCGTAGCCGAACGTCCGGTCCCGGTCGACGCCGCGCGACGGCGCCGCCTGCACCTCGCGGCTCACCCGGTCGCCGGCGGTGTACTCGTACGCCTGCGTGAGCTGAGTCACGCCGCCGCGCCGCTGCTCGTGCCGCGTCAGCCGGTCGGCGTCGTCCCAGACGAACGTCTCGCCTCCGGCCGTGCCGCCGTAGGTGACGCTGCTCAACCGTTCGGCATCGTCGTAGGCGTAGGTGCGGCCGACCAGGCCGGTCAACGTCCGCAGCAGGCCGCGGGCGTCGTAGGCGGCCGTCGTGGCGACGCCGTCGACGGTGGCGGCGGAGACGCGGTGCGCGTTCGTGTAGGCGACGGTGCTGTCGACCGTGGCGGCACCGGCGCCGGCGGCGCGCGGCTCGACCGCCCGCTCCAGCAGCCCGAGCGCGTTGTAGGCGAACGTCACGTCGCCACCGGGCAGGGACAGCGTCTTCGGCCGGCCCGCCGCGGTGTACGTCCGCGTGCGCAGCGCGACCTCGCCGGTCGCGGCACGCTCGCCGCGCTCGGTGAGCACGCGACCGGAGCCGTCGCGGGTGATCGTCGTGACCCGGCCGGACGCGCGCTCGATGCGCGCGAGGCGGCCCTCGCCGTCGTAGCCGAACGTCGCGGCGATCCCGCCGACGGTCTCGGTCGCGACGTTGCCGACGTCGTCGTAGGTCCACACCGACGTCTTCAGCCGCGGCGTCGTGAGCTTCGTGCGCTGCCCGGCGAGGTCGTACCCGAACGTGTAGGTGCTGCCGTCGGCGTCGGTCACGGACCTCGGGCGGCCGGCGAGGTCGTACCTCGTCTCGGCGCCGGTGCCGTCGGCGTGCCGGGTGAGCGTGGGGCGGTCTGCGTCGTCGAACGCGTACGTGGTGCGGTGGTGCAGCGCGTCCTCGGTCCAGTCGGGACGGCCGCGCACGTCGGCGTGGGCGGTGGTGACGTGACCCAGCGGGTCCGTGGTGGTGCGGACAGCGTCGAGCCCGTCGTACGTCGTCATGGTGACCTTGCCGAGCCCGTCGGTGACGGACGTGACGCGGCCGGCGCCGTCGTGCGCGTACGTCGCCGTCACCCCGTCGGGGTCGCGCGTGGTGCGCGCCTGGGCGGGACTCGCGTCGTCGTACGTCGTCGTCCACACGCCCGCGGCCGTGCCGTCGGTGACGCGGTACGGACGGCCGGACGTGTCGTAGTCGGTATGCGACGTGACGCCGTCCTCGTCGGTGCTGTCGGTACGGCGGCCCGCGCCGTCGTAGCCGAACGTGCTCACGCCGCCGTCGGGCGTCGTCGCGGTGCGCACGTCGTTCGCGAGGTCGTACGTCCAGCGCCACAGCTTCCCGGCGCGGTCGGTGTGGGTGAGCCGGTTCCCGGAGTCGTCGTAGGTGAACGTCTCCTGGAGCCGGAGCCCGTCGCCGGTCCGGCGCGCGGTCACGTGGTCGAGCCGGTCGTAGTCGGTCTCGGTGCGGTGCCCGAGCGGGTCGACCACAGCGGTGACGCGGCCGGCGAGGTCCGTCTCGTAGACCGTGACGCCCCCGTCGCCGTTGTTGGTCTCGGTGGCCGGGTTGCCGTCGTCGTCGTAGGTCCGGGTGACCTCGACGCCGGTGCCGTCCTTGTCCGACACGAGCCGCCCGCCGCCGTCGAACACGCGCCGGAAGACCGTGCCGACCGCGTCCACCGCCGACGTGAGGCGGTCGCTCGCGTCGTAGCCGAACGTCGTCGTGTCGCCGAGCGCGTTCGTCGCCGTCGCGAGCCGTCCCGCGTCGTCGAACGTGCGCGCCGTCACCGCGCCGCGCACCGAGTCGTCCTCGAGCACCGGCCGGTCGAGCCTGTCGTACGTCGTGGTGACGGTGCCGCCGAAGGGCGAGGTGATCGTGCGCAGGCGCCCCTTCGCGTCGTACGACCGCGTCTCCGGCCGCTGCGTCCCGACCCGGCGCGTGAGCGGCCGGCCGGTGACGTCGTAGGTCTGCGCGGTGACGACGCCGCTGGGGTCGGTGACCGTGGCGACGTTGCCGAGGTTGTCGTAGGTGTAGGTCGTGGTGTGGTCGAGCGGGTCGGTGGCGGCGCGGACGTCGCCGTCGGCGGTGAACGTGCGCGTGTAGAGGGACGCGCGCGGCCCCAGGACCTCGCGCAGCCGTGACATGGCGTCGTAGCGCAGCGTCGTGACGTGACCCTCGGGGTCGGTCACCGTCGCGAGCCGCCCGCTCCCGTCGTAGGTGAACGCCGTCCGCCGCCCCATGGGCGCGCTGACCGCCTCCGGGTTCCGGTCGAGGTCGTACGTCGTCGTGGTCGCGCCGCCGCGCGGCGTCGTGCGCGTCCGGACCTGGTTCCAGTCGGTGTAGGTGGTCGTCGTCTCGTGCCCGAGCGGGTCAACCTCGGCGGCGACGCGGCCGACCGCGTCGGCGGCGTAGGTGGTCCTCAGGCCGCCGACGTCGTAACGCTCGTGGAGGTCGCCGTTCGGGAAGTAGACGGTGCGTTCGCCCGGCCCAGCGGGTCGGTGACCTTGGTGAGCTCCCCGAACGCGTTGTACTCGGCGGCCCACGCGTGCTGCTCAGGGTCGGTGACGGTGTCGACGCGGCCCTTGGCGTCGTAGTGGCGCGTGACCGTGCCCCCGTCGGCGTACGTCGTCGTGAGCGGGCGTGACGACGCGTCGTAGGTCGTGCGCACGGTGCGGCCCTCGCCGTCGACCTCCGCCACGGGGTTGCCGGCGAAGTCGAGGCGCGCGGCGACCACCTCGGGCGCGAACGCCGTGCCCTCCTCCGGGATGCCGTTGACGGTGACGGCGGGGACCGACCCGACGCCGATCGCCACGTGGTTGGTCCGGCCGCCGGCCACGTCCTGGCGGACCAGCCGGGAGAACCCGTCGTACTCCTGGCGCACGTCGACGCCATCGGGCTGGTGCGCGACCGTGTAGTGCTCGTCCGGGTGGTACTCGAGCGTCACGCGTCCGGCGCCGCCCTGCTCGTACCAGGCGACGCGCCCCTGCGCGTCGTACTCCAGTCGGAGCACGACCCTGCCGGTCGGCGTCGTGATCGAGGTGAGCCGGCCGGCGCCGTCGTACCCGTAGCCCTCGGTGCCGCCGCCGGCGCGGTCGACCCCGGTGAGCAGCCCGCCCGCGACCGTGTACCCGACGTGGCGGCCGGCCGAGTCCGTGGCGCTCGCGAGCGCGGCACCGTCGTAGCCGAGCGTCAGCCGGCGCCCGCTCACGCCGGTGACACCGGTCACCCGGCCGTCGGTGCGGGTCAGCGCGACCCGGTGGCCGGGGTCCCGCAACGTCTGCGCCGTCAGGACGCCGGCGGCGTCGAACTCGTACGACGAGCTGTCCGCCGCGGTCACCGTCGTCCCGCCCGGAGTGGCGGTGAGCGAGGCGGGCACGCCCGCCTCCGGCTGGCCCGTCGGCTCGAAGCGCACCGACGCGCCGGAGGCGAAGTCGACCGAGCTGGTGCCGTTCGGCGCCTTGGTCAGCTTCGCGGAGTAGTTCGTGCTCCACCCCTTGCCGGCGACGCCGGCTCCGTTGTCGCTGCGGTACATCCGGCGCAGCACGAGCGACTGCCCGGCGTCGTCGAGCGCGAGGTCGGTCGTCTCGTACCGCAGCGTCCCGTGCGCCGTGTCGACCGGCCCGCTCGTCGGGACGGCCGCGTCGGACGAGGCCGCCGTGTCCTGCGTCGCGATCGGCGCGTCCAGCGCCGGCATGATCTGCCACTGGTACGTCGCGATCGGCGCCCAGTTCGGAGCGCACTCGTCCGGCGACGTCTCCGGCCCCGTGCGCACCGGCGGCCAGAACTTGTCGATGTCCTCCGGCCGGTCGTACAGGGTGTTGATGCACCTCCGGAACGGCGGGCGGATCGGCAGGCCCCACCAGTTGCCGGTCACGTCGGGGAACGCGTTCGCGGCGTCGTGGGCGAACCGCCACCAGAAGTTGTTGCGGGTCACGACGATGTCGGCCTGGCTGTAGTCGTGGGCCAGCCCGAACGCCGTGATGTGGAAGTCGTTGTAGGCGATCCGGACGCTGTCGCCACCGTTGGTGAGGCGGATGCCGATGACGCCGCTCGCGAAGACGTTGCCGATGATGTCCGCGTTGCCGGCCGGCCGCACGCCGTACGTGTTGTCCTCGAACACGCTGTTGGTGACCGACGTCCAGCCGGAGCTCGTCGCCCCGACGCCGCCGACGTTGGTGCGGAAGCGGGAGTTGGTCACGGACAGCCGCGCCACGCCGTTGCTCTGCACGACCCCGGCGTCGACGCCGGGGTCATCGAGCGTGCCGCCGGACCCGCTGCCGTACCGCACCTCGACGTGGTCGAGGACCGAGACCTTCCCGGCCTGAGGCCCCTCCGGCTCGAAGGCGATCGCCGACCAGTCCTTGCGCTGCGGCGCGGTAGCGGTCCCGTCGTGGTTGGAGTCACCACCGACGCTGTCGTCGCGGTACGAGGTGAACACCACCGGGCGCTGCGCCGTCCCGACCGCGACGAGCTGGCCGTTCACGTGGATGCCGTCGCCGGTCGGACCGAGCTTGACCACGGTGCCGGGCAGCAGCGTGAGCGTGTCGCCCGGGTCGACGTAGAGGTCCGTCACGAGGTACGGCGAGTGCTCCGGGCCCCACACGACGTCGCTGCCGCCGGTGTTGCGCGGCACGACCGTCGGGCCGAGCGGGCCCGCCGGGAGGGTCGCGAGCGGCGCGAGCGCGGTCCCCGTCGCCACCGGCGACTCGGGTCCGGCGCCGAGGTTGTTCACCGCGCGGACCGTGAACAGGTACGACGTCCCGCGCACCAGGCCGGGCACCGTCACCGACGTCGTGCCGGCGGGAGACGGGACCGTGGCCACCGCCGCTCCGTCGTCGCGGCGCGTCACGGTGACCTCGTAACGCACGATGCCGACCGTCTCCTTCGGCACCCAGGTCACGACCGCCGAGGTCGCCTGCGCGGTCACCGTGGGCTCGGCCAGCGCGACCGGCAGGTCCGGCGCGGCGAGCGGCGCCAGCCGGGCGGCGCCGTAGTGGGTGGAGATCCGCTGCGCGGTCAGGACGGTGCCGTAGACCGAGACGTCGTCGATCGCGCCGCCGCGGTTGCCCATGCCGGGGACGTAGCCGACCCACAGCGCGGTCGCGGCGGTGTTCAGCGGCGCCGGGAACGTCCTCGTCCCCAGCGACGCGCCGTCGAAGTACCCGGTGACGGTGGTGCCGTCGTAGGTGACCGCGACCTGGTGCCACTGCCCGTCGCTCACCGGTACTGGCGTCGTGAACGAGACGTCGTCGGACCAGCCGGTGACCACGAACGACCTGCCGCTCACGTGGACGCCGAAGACGCGGGTCGGGTAGCCGGCCGGGCCCCAGCCGGCGACGGCGCCGTCCCCCTTCACCCATGCCTCGACCGTGCGCGGCGCGGTGCCGGTGGGGAGGAACGACCCCGACTGCGACTGCGCCAGCGACTCCGGCGCGCTGCCGCCCATCGCCGGATCGGGGTCGCCGCCGATCGCGCCTCCGGTGTCGCGCTGCGCACCGCCCGCGTAGACGGCGTCGCGACGGTTGACCGACGAGTCCGCCGCACCGCTGCCGGTGCGCTCGCTGAAGCGCAGGTACGTCAGCGGCGCGTCGTCCTGGACGAGGCTGCTGTACGTCGCTCCCCCGCCGCCGACGGCGGCGGTCGCCACGGACCGGCCGCAGCCCCAGACGTTGCAGCCGGCGACGGTGACGAAGTAGTCCCCGGCGGGGAGCCCGGACACCCGCGCCGACGTCCCGGTCGGCGGCGCGAGCACGCGTCCGCGCAACGTGCCGCCGTTGACCGTCGTCGCCTCGACGACGTAGCCGTCGACGGCGGTGGAGCCGTCGGCGGGCACGGTGGCGGTCGTGGGGCGCCACGACACGTCGACGTAGCCGTCGTGGGCGGCGGCGACGACACCGGGCGGCGGCAGCGGCGCGGTGATGCCACTCGCCGCGAAGTGCGCCGCGACCCGGTCGGGAGCGAGCGCGACGTCGTACACGGCGAGCTCGTCCAGGAGCCCGCTGAACGGGTTGACGTTGTCGTTCGGCTCCCGCCCCGCCGCGAGGCCGTCGAGGCTGACGGCCGTCGCGAGTCCGCCGTCGGTCAGGGTCGCCGACGCCACCTCGGCGCCGTCCAGGTAGACGACGCTGCGGTTCGCCGGCGCACCGGAGTAGGTGACCACGACGTGGTGCCACCGGTTGTCGTCGACCCGGCGCGGCAGCCGGTGCGGGATCCGGGCTCCGGTGCCGTACCGCTCGACCGCGATCTGGTCGCCACCGGTGAGCCAGACGTAGAAGCGCTGGTTGTCCAGGTTCTTCCCCCAGCCGACCAGGTGCTGGTCCTTCGTGCTCGCTGCGGTCTTGAGCCACAGCTCGACCGACCGGGCCGCGTTGCCGACCGGGAGGCCGGTCGCGGCCTGGTACTGCACGCGTCCGCCGCCGCCCACGGAGACGGCGGTGTCGGGGTCGCCGAGCGTGGGCGCCGACGCCGCGCCGAGCGTGACCGGCGCCACGTAGAGGGCGTCCCGCGCCCAGCCGGACGCGTCCTTGGCGACAGCGCCGCCGGACTCGCCGAGCCGGTAGTAGAGCGTGGGCGCGTCGCCCGTCACGGCGGTGGGGTACGGCAGGTGGTCCGGGTACTCCGGCGCGACGGTCGCCGACCGTCCCGGGTCGCCGGTGCCGGCGGCGTTCGACGCCACCACCTCGACGTAGTAACGGGTGCCGTTGACGAGCCCCGTGAAGTCGCGCTGGAACGTGTCCACGGCCACGGCCGCGGTGACGACCGCGCTGCCGTCGGACGCGAGCCGGAGCGAGACGGTCTGGCCGGTGACGGGGGAACCGTTCGCCGGCGGCGGCGTCCACGTCACGGCCAGCGACCGGTTCCCCGGTACCGCGGTGACGGTCTCGGCGGCGAGCGGAGCGCCGAACGGCGTCACCGGCGCGGTGGGCGCGGCGGCGGTCGAGCCGCCCTCGTTCCGCGCGGTGACGGTGAACGTGTACGCCTGGCCGTTGCTCAGGTTCGGCACGGTCTTCGCGACCGCGGCGGCGGGCTCGTCGTAGGTCGCGACCGGAGCACCGGCCGCGGTCGCGACGGCGACCGTGTTGCCGGTGAGCGGGAAGCCGTTGTCGACGGCCGCCGTCCACGAGACCGTCGCCGATCCGTCGCGCGCGACCGCGGTGACGCTGGTCGGGGGCTTCGGCGGGAGCACCGCGGCGTTGGCGAAGTAGCCCTGCACGTCGACGACGAGCGCGACGTCACCGCTCGCGTTGTAGAGGTCGATCTTCCCGCTCGCGCCCAGCCGGCCGAAGTAGGTGGCTGTCCGGTTCTCGGACTCGTCCCAGGCGATCATCGACGTGTTCGGCCGCGGGTCGCCGTTCGCCCAGGCGATGAGCGTGCTGGCGGCCGTCGTGGACGACGCGCCGATGGACACGACGACGCCGTCGACGGCCGTCGTGTCCGGCACGACGACGCGGCCGGCGCTGTCCTTCGCGCCCCGCACGAGCACCGAGGTGGTGGACGTCGGCCCGGCCGGGGTCTTCGCGCCGTTGACGGTGTTGAGGCCGGCGGGGGTGGAGAAGATGCGGGCCGGGTTCAACGGCACGTAGTAGCGCGCGGCGTCCGACGTGGCGGGCAGGTAGTAGCCCTCGACGGCGAGCTTGAGGGTGACGCTGCCGTTGTAGTTGTAGGCGGAGATCGCGCCGGTGGAGCTGAGCTTGACGACGGCGAGCCCGCGCTGGCTGTCGCTGCCGGCGAGCTGCACGTTCGACGACGTGGGCCGCGTCGACACGCCGCCCTGCCAGAACTGCACGTAGCTCTTGGTCGTGCTGGTGGTCGTCGCCTGGATGTTGACGACCACGGCGGCGGCACCGGCCGGGACCGGCATGGTGGCGCCGGTCACCTGGATCTGCCGCGTCTGGTCCGCGCCGAACGCCGCCGTGCCGTAGGTGCCGGTGTTCGTGCCGTCGATCGTGTTGTAGAGCACCGACGGGGAGAGCGCGACGAACGTCGCGCCGGCCGACGTCGTGCTGGACGACGTGTAGTAGCCGGTGACGTCCAGCAGCAGGTCGGTCGTGCCCGCGCTGTTGAAGACGTTGATCGCGCCGTCCGCGCCGAGCTTCGCCACGACGGTGTTCGCGGCGGTCTCCGGCGCCTTGAAGTTCACCTGTGACACCTGCGGCCGCGTCGCGACGTCCGACGGCCAGACCGTGAGGTAGCCGCTCGCGGTGGGGGCGACGCCGGTGACGACGAGGACGACGGCGGAGACGCCGGTCGTCGGGACCCCGCCCTTGCCCGTGATCTGGAACGGCCGCTTCTCGGCGGCCAGCAGCGGCTGCGACGCCGTCCGCGTGTCGACGATGCGCGACGGCGTCAACGGGACGTACTCGCCCGCGCCGGCGGAGGTCGCGGCCTTGCGCGTGCGCGGCGCCGCGACGCGGGGCGCGCCGTGCGTGACGGCGAGCAGGCCGGCGACGAGCGCGGGGACGAGCAGGATCGCCGGGCCGCGCAGCAGCGAACGGCGCAGCGCGACGAGAAAGCGGTGGAGCATGCGGGGTCCCCCGGGAGAGTGGGCGCGGGTACGGACCCAGCCAACCCGGCATCACGGACATCACGTCCCGTACCGCCGAGAACCATCCCGAATGACCAGTAACGTCCGCGTACCTGGCCATCGCGGACTACGGGCGGGCGGGACGTTCCGCCTGCTCGCGGCTAACGCCGGACGCCGCGCTCGGCCTTCTCCACGAACGCCCGGTAGTACGCGACGATCGCCGGGTCCAGGCGCAGGTCGTTGTGGTACGTGTACGGGAACTGCTTGTTCGTCGCGCCCTTCAGCGCGGGTGACTGCGCGTAGGTCGGGCCGGTGTAGCCGGGGTCCCCGGCGCCGGTGCCGTCGTAGACGGTGAGCCACTTCGCGGGCGCGAACGTCTCGTACCGCCCGCCCGGGCCGTTCAGCCGGTCCAGCCAGGGCGAGCCCGCCGAGATCTCGTCGCAGGACGCGACCTGGCCGGAGGAGCCGGGCGGGCAGAACGTCGTGCCGTGGTTGGCGCCGGCGATGCCGACGAACGCGACGAGGTCGCGGCGCAGCTCGGGGTGCACCTGCAACGTGCGCCGCGCGAGCGTGACGCCGAGCGAGTGCGACACGAGCGTGAACTTCGCGGTGCCGGTGTAGGCGCGGACGGCCTTGATGAACGCGTAGAGGTCGGGGACGTTCACCTCGTCGGAGGTGACGCGGGTGGTGCCGTCCCAGCCCATCTCGGTGTGCTCGGCGTCGCGCTCCGGGTTGGCGGTGTGCAGCGCGGTGCCGTTGTTGCCGCCGAGGCCGTTGTACGACAGCGCCCACAGCTCCTGGTCGGACCAGCCCGCTTTGCGGAACGCGTCGCGCACGGGGTACCAGTCGGCGGCGTCGACGTTGTTGCCGTGCACGAGGATGACCGGCACGTGCCGCAACGGCGCCTTCGGCCGCACGCCGCCGAACCCGCCCACCCGGAACCCCCACTCGCTGTCCTTCAGCGCCGGGAAGCCGCGGCCGAACCGCACCTTCGCCGGCCCCTGCGGCTGCCCGCGCACCTCCGCCCGCGCGGGCGCGACGGCGAGCAGCGGGAGCAGCACCAGCAGGAGCAGCCGCCTCATGCCAGGAACTTCCGCACCGCCTCGGCGATGACCTGCGCGCCGGCCGGCGCGAAGTTGACCGAGTAGTGGTTGGTGCCCGGCACCAGCTCGACGGTGAGCTGCGGCAGCGCCGCCTGGAACTCCTCGACCTCGGCGTCGCTGATCATCGGCGTCATCGTCTCGGGCGAGATCGCGAACCCCTGCTCGGAACGCACCAGGTGCACCGGGCAGCGGATCAGCGCGAGGTCGGCGTGCACGTAGTGCGGGGTGCCGGTGAAGTAGTCGGTGGCGTCGACATCGGCGGCGACGTCGGAGCAGCGCGAGCGCACGCCGCCGTCGACCTCGACCAGGCCCGCGTCGAGCAGCGTCTCCACGTCGTCGTCCCACCAGTCGGCGAACGCGGGCAGCGAGCGGAACACCTGGAGCACCACCTCGCGCGACGGGAACGTCATCCGCAGCCGGTCCAGCCAGTCGGCGCCCATGATCTGCCGCGGGCGTTCGGCCGCGTCCTCGCCGGGGTCGAGCGCGCGGAAGTACCCGCCGTCGCCGAGCACCAGCGCGCGGACCAGGTCCGGGTGGTGCGCGGCGAGCTGCTCGGCGATCCACGCGCCGTTGGACTGGCCGACCACGACCACGTCCGACGTGCCCACCGAACGCAGCACCGTCGCGGCGTCCAGCGCGTTGCGGCGGTGGCCGTACGCGGAGCGGTCCGCTGGCTTGTCCGACAGGCCGCGGCCGCGGACGTCGTAGGCGACGAACGTCACGTCGTCGCCGAGCGCGCGCGCCACCGGCAGCATGCCGAACCGCGTCGCGGTGAGGCCGTGGATGCCGAGCACGACCGGCGCGCCCGACGGGGCGCCCCAGCGGATGCCGTGCAGGCGGATGCCGTCGTCGGCGACGACGTCGAACTCGGTTCCAGGGAGCGTCATGGCAGCACCTTCTCGGCCAGGGACGCGCGGATCGTCTTCTTGTCGAACTTGCCGACGCTGGTCTTCGGGATCTCGTCCACGATGACGACGTCGTCGGGCAGCCACCACTTGGCGACGCGTCCCGCGAGGAACGAACGCAGCTCGTCCAGCGTCGGCGCGACGCCGTCGACGGGCGCGACGACGGCGACCGGGCGTTCGTCCCACTTCTCCGAACGCACGCCCACGACGGCGGCCTCGCGCACCAGCGGGTGCGACATGATCGCGGCTTCGAGGTCGAGCGAGGAGATCCACTCGCCGCCGGACTTCACCAGGTCCTTCGACCGGTCCACGATCTTGAAGTAGCCGTCCGGCTCCATGAACGCCATGTCGCCGGTGCGCAGCCACCCGTCGTGGAACCGGTCGCCGAGACCGGGGTCGTCGTAGTAGCCGGTGGCGACCCACGGGCCGCGGCACTCCAGCTCGCCGACCGACTCGCCGTCCCACGGCAGCTCCGCGCCGTCCTCGCCGACGATGCGCGCCTCCAGGCCGCTGAAGATGGTGCCGGTCTTGAGCCGCACCTGGCGCAGCCCGTCCGCGGACAGCCCGCGGTGCGCGCGGCGCGGTCGCGAGACGCAGGCGACGGGCGCGGTCTCGGTCATCCCCCAGATCTGGAGGATGGTGACGCCGAGCGCGTCCCACGCCTCCATCAACGGCGCCGGCGTCGCCGCGCCGCCGATGCCGATGGTGCGCAGCGACGAGAAGTCGAACGCGCCGCGCTGCGCGAGCGGCAGCAGCGTCGTCCAGATCGTCGGCACGCCCGCGGCCCAGGTGACGCGCTCGGTCTCGATGACGCGGGCGAGGTTCTCCGGCGACGTGTCCGCGCCGGCGAAGACCAGCTCCGCCCCGGTGAACGGCGCGATGTACGGCAGCCCCCACCCGCACGCGTGGAACAGCGGGACGACCGGCAGCACCCGGTCGTGTTCCGAGATGGCGAGGTGGTCGGCCATGCACGCGGCCATGGCGTGCAGGTACGTCGCGCGGTGGCTGAACACCACGCCCTTCGGCATCCCCGTCGTGCCCGACGTGTAGCAGATGCCGCAGGGGTCCTCCTCGTCCAGCTCCGGCAGGTCCTCGGCCGGCCGAGCCGCGTCGACGCGCGCCGCGACCTCGTCCATGCCGAGCACGTGCTTCACGCCGGGCAGGTCGGGGAGGCGGTCCATCAGGTCGTCGTCGGCGATGAGGACGGTGTCGCCGGCGTGGCCGACGATGTAGGAGATCTGCTCGTCGAACAGCCGGATGTTCACCATGTGCAGCACCGCGCCGGCGAGCGGCACGGCGTAGTAGAGCTCGACGTGGCGGGCGCTGTTGTTCGCGAACGACGCGACCCGGTCGCCGGGCCGCACGCCGAGGTCGCGCAGCACCGTGACCAGCCGCAGCACGCGGTTGGCCAGCTCGCCGTACGTCGTCCGGCCGCGCGCGTCGACGACCTCGCCGTCGCGGTACACCGTCCGCATCCGGTCGAAGATCGAACGCACCGTGAGCGGTTGCCCGCCGATCAGTCCCCTCATTGGATCCCCAGCCCGAGTACCAGCAGGACGGCGTCGACGGGGACCCGCGGGTCCAGCCCCGTCAGGTCGCGGACCCGGCCGAGCCGGTACGCGACGGTGTTGGCGTGCACGACCTCGCGCCGCGCGGTCTCCGGCACCGAGCCGGTGGCGAGGTACGAACGCAGCGTCGCGACGATCGCGCCGCCCGGGTCGCGCGCGACGAGCAGGTCGCGCACCCGGCGGCGCAGCGCCGCGGCCACGCGCTCGTTGCCGAGCAGGAGCTGCTCGACCAGCAGGTCGTCGGGGCCGTACGCGCCGGCGGTGCGGCCCTCGGCGACGGCGGCCTCGAGCAGCGCCTCCACCTGGCCGACCTCGGCGAGCAGCGCCTCCCCCGGCGCGGCGGGCAGGCCGTACGCGAGCAGCGCGCCGGGCGCGCCGCCGAGCAGCGGCGCCGCGTCGCGCAGCGCGTCCGGCACGAGCAGCAGCACCCGGTCGCCGCGGTGCCCGCCGAGGGTGCGGGCCGGCGCGGTGGCGAGCAGCGCGTCGATGCGCCCGGCGACGCCGGCGCCGGACACCAGCACCGGCACGTACGCCGCCGCGAGGATGGTCGAGAACCGCAACGACACCGCGGCGACCTCGCCCGGGTCGGTCGCGGTGAGCAGCGCCTCGACCAGCTCGCGCCGCCGCGCGTCGAGGCTGCGCAGCCGCGCGGCCGACGCGCTCATGTACGCCTTCGCGACGGCCGACGACGCGAGGTCGATGTAGTCCATCCACTGCGCGGCGAGGCCGGCGAGCAGGTGCTCCTCGCCGGGACGCAGCACGTCGGTCACCTTGGTCCACGTGACGCGCCCGGCGATCCGGTACGCGTGCAGCATCGACTCCAGCGGCACGCCCATCTCCAGGCGCGCGCGCCCCGACTCCTCGAACGACTTCACGACGCGCGCGCCGACGGGCGCGCCGGAGACGACGGCGTCGAAGAACGACGTGACGACGCGGCGGGTGACCGGCAGCACGTCCTCGGTCATCTGCGCGGGCGTCATCGACTCGTACTCGGGGATCTCGTCGCGCAGCGCGACGCCGATCGTCGCGACCAGCTCGTCCAGGTCCGCGAGCACCCGCGTCGCGATGGCGCGCGCGGTGGCGCCGGACGCGCGGCCGGCGAGCGGGCGGACGCTGGCCTCGCTCACTCGGTCACCGCCGGGGCCTTGCGCGGGGCGCGCTTGCGCGGCGCGGCCGCCTTCTTCGCGGGCTTCTTCGGCTGGCGCGCCTCGACCGCAGCGCCGACGCCGGCGGAGAGCAGCCGCCCGACACCGAGGTACGACGCGACCGCCGCGGTGTCCAGGTCGGCGACCGCGCCGGAGTGGACGATGCGGCCGGTCTGCAGGATGTGCGCGGTCGTCGCGACCTGGAGCCCGAACGACACGTTCTGCTCGACCAGCACCATCGTCACGCCGCTGGCCGCGACCTCGCGCAGCGTCGCGAACAGCTCCTGCACGACGAGCGGCGCGAGGCCGGCGGACGGCTCGTCGACGAGCATCAGCAACGGCTCGGCCATCAGCGCGCGGGCCACCGCGAGCGACGCCTGCTGCCCGCCGGACATCGTCCCGGCGGTCTGGTCGCGCCGCTGCGCGAGCAGCGGGAACCGGTCGTACACGCCGTCCAGCACGGCCTGGTACCTCCGCGGGTCGCGGCGGCGCAGCGAGTACGCGCCGAGCCGGAGGTTCTGCTCGACGGTGAGCGCCGCGAACACCTGGCGGCCCTGCGGGACGTGCGCCATGCCCTTCGCGACGCGGCGTTCCGGGGACATGCGCGTGATGTCGACGCCGTCGAAGCGGAGGCGGCCGGAACGCACCGGCACGATGCCGGCCAGCACCTTCATGGACACCGACTTGCCGGCGCCGTTGAGGCCGAAGATGCCGGCGATCTCGCCGGCCTGGACCGTGTAGGAGAGGCCGTGCAGGACGGTCGTCGCGCCGAAGCCGGCGACGACCTCCTCGACCTCGAGCAGCGGGTACGCGCTCATACCGGCACCGCCTCCCCCAGGTAGGCGCCGACGACCTCGGGCAGCGCGGCGACCTCGCGGGCCGGGCCGGAGGCGATCACCCGCCCGGCGTCGAGGACGAAGAGGTCGTCGCAGAGGTCGAGCACGAGCGGGATGTTGTGCTCGATGACGAGCACGGTGCGGCCGAGCTGGTCGCGGATGTCGGCGAGGCGGACGGCGAGGTTCTCGGCGGCGCCGGGCGACATGCCGGCCGACGGCTCGTCGAGCATCACCAGCTCCGGCGCGGTGACGAGCACGCAGCCGAGCTCGACGATGCGCTGCTGGCCGTGCGAGAGGAACTTCACCGGCGTGTGCGCGTACCGCTCGAACCCCAGCGCCGCAACGGCCTCCGCCGCGCGGCCGCGCAGCTCGCGCTCGGCGCGCGGCGTGCGCCCGGTCCAGGCCAGCGCCTCCGGCACGGTGTAGCCGGCGACGGAGTGCTGGGCGAGGAGGAGGTTCTCCGTCACCGACAGGTCCTTGGCCAGCCCGATGAGCTGGAACGTCCGGCCCATGCCGGCCGCCGCGCGCGCGTGCGGCGCGAGCCGGGTGACGTCGCGGCCGAGCAGCTCGACCGTGCCGGAGTCGGTGCGCACCAGGCCGCTGACGGCGTTGAAGAGCGTGGTCTTGCCGGCGCCGTTGGGGCCGATCAGGCCGACGATGCGGCCCCGCTGCACCTCCAGCGACGCGCCGTCCACGGCCCGCAGGCCGCCGAACGACACCGACACGTCGCGCACCCGCAGCAACGGCTGCCCGGCCGCCTCGCGGGGCCGGTCGGCGAGGCCGGTGGGGCGCGGCATGTCCGGCAGCGTCGGCAGCGCCGGCTCCGGCTCGCCCGCGCGCGCCTTCAGCAGGCGGCGTTCGCGCGCCTCGGCGATCGCCTCGGGGAACCCGCCCGGGTGCCGCGCGACCGCGAACATCAGCAGCGCGCCGCCGACGATCAGCTCCCAGCCGCGGATCGCCTTGAGCAGCTCCGGCAGCGTCGCGAACAGCAGCGCCGACGCGACGACGCCCGGCCGGCTGCCGAGCCCCCCGACGACCACGACGATGACGAGCAGCAGCGAGAACTGCAGCTCGAACGCGCCCGCGTTGACGAAGCCGTAGAGCGAGCCGTACATCGCGCCCGCGACGCCGGCGAACGCGCCGGAGAGCACGAACGCGAGCAGCTTGTAGCGGGCGACGTCGACGCCGTACGCCTGCGCCACCGACTCGTCCGCGCGGATCGCCTGGAACGCCCGGCCGAGCCGGGTGCGGGTGACGTTGCGGTCGAGCAGCCAGAGCCCGGCGAGGACCAGCAGCGCGACCGCGAGGTAGTCGTAGGTGTTGGCGAACGACCAGTGCCGCACCCACGGGCGCGGCACGGTGATGCCCGCGGAGCCGCCCGTCAGCGACCGGATGCGGAACACCGACTCGACCATCGCGTAGCTGAAGCCGATGGTGACGATCGCGAGGTAGAGCCCCCGCAGCCGCAGCGCCGGGAGGCCGATGACGAACGCCACCAGCGCGCCCGCCAGCGCGGCCAGCGGGACGGCGACCATGAACGGCAGGTCCAGCCGGTTCGGCGCGGTGAGCAGGCCGGTGGAGAACGCGCCGACGCCGACGAGCGCGAAGTGGCCGAGGCTGATCTGCCCGGCGTAGCCCATGAGCAGGTTCAGCGAGATGGCGGCGGCGGCGAAGCAGACGCCGCGGCCGACCGAGTACGAGTGCGCCTCGTTGAGCAGCCCGCCGGCGTTGCGGCCGAGCAGCGGCGGCACGGCGGCGAGCAGCACGAGGATGACGACGATGCGCAGCCACGACGGGAGGCGCAGCCAGGCGCTCACGCGGCCACCTTCCCGAGCAGCCCCTTGGGCCGCAGCAGCAGCACCAGCAGGATCACGACGAACATCGCGACGCTGGTCAGCCCCGGCACCGTCGACGTCAGCGTGCGGTCGCGCACGAACGCCTCGATCAGCCCGACCGCGACGCCGCCCGCGAACGCGCCCGGCAGGCTGGTCAGCCCGCCGACGAGCGCGGCGACGAGACCGGCGACGAACAGCCGCCCGGCGTAGTCCGGCGCGAACGTCCCGATGGTGGGTTCGAGCAGCAGCGCGGCGACGGCGGCGAGCGCGGCGCCGACGCCCCAGGTGAACGTCGACACCAGCGACAGCGGCACGCCGACCAACCGCACCGCGGTCGGGTCGTCGGCGGCGGCGAGGACGCCGAGGCCGAAGTCGGTGGACCGCAGCAGCCAGGCGAGCCCCACGCCGAGCGCGGCGAGCACGAGCACCGAGATCAGCTGGGTCGGCGAGACGTAGACGGCCCCGATCTTGACGCCGACGCCGCCGACCGGCGGGCGCAGCCGCCGCGGCGTGATGCCCCACACCTTCAGCTCCACCGCCGCGAGCAGCGAGGCCAGGCCGATCGTCGCGACCGCGACCGCGAGCCGGTTCGCGGCGACCATCCGGCGCACCACCACGAACTCGAACGCCGTCCCGATCAGCGCCGCGCCCGCCACCGCGGCGAGCGCGCCGACCCACCACGGCAGCCCGTGCTCGGTCGTCACGAACCACGCCAGGTAGAGCGAGAAGGTCCCGATCTCGCCCTGCGCGAAGTTCACGACCTTGGTGCCGCGGTAGACGAGCACCAGGCCGACGGCGATCAGCCCGTAGATGGCGCCGTTGACGACGCCGAACGTCACGACGGTCATCAGAAGCGTTCCACGCAACGGCTGATCGGCTGCCAGCCGAGCTTGCCGCTGGGGCCGGTGTAGGAGTGGAAGACGTTGAACGCCTGGCTGCCCAGGTGCCCGCCGTAGCGCGGGAAGTCGGCCGGGCAGTTCGGCGAGACGGTGCCGCGGTAGCGGCTGAGCAGCGTGGCGAAGTGGTTGCGCGTGCAGGCCGGCCCGCAGTCGAGGAGGAGCTGCGCGATCGCCTTCTGCGCGACCCAGTTCAGGAACAGCAGGTCGCCGCCGGCGCCGGAGAGGTCGACGTTCGGGTCCCACTTCGCGTACTGCCGCTCGAACTCCTTGATGTCGGCGGCGTAGCTGGCGAACGGCCCGGAGTAGTCGTGGTAGCTGTACGCCGGCCAGGAGGCGATGCCGTAGATGTCGAGCGCGCGGTCGGCGAGCGTCTGCGTCGTGAGGTTGAACGGGAACACCATCCACGACGGCCGGAAGCCGGGCGGCGCCTGGTTGATCATCTCGGTCGCGGCGAGCGCGTTCTCCCAGGCCCAGACGACCTGGGTGCCGTCCTGCTGGAGCGCGAGGAGCTGCTGGCCGTAGTTGGCCTGGTTCTTCTGGACCGGGATCAGCTTGCCGACGTTGAGGCCGTAGCGGCCCGCCGCCGCCTTGAACGCGTCGAAGCCCGGCTTCCAGAACTCGCTGTCCCGGTAGAGGACGCCGATCTTCTTCCCCTTGAACTTCGCGTTGGCCAGCTCCGCGAACGCCTCGCCGAGGCGTTCGACCGTCGGGATCGACGTGAACGAGTACCTCTTGCCGGCCAGGCCCTTCTCGGTCGCGTCGTGGTGCAGGTAGAGCTCGCGGTGCGTCTCGGCCCACTCGCGGACGCCGGGGATCTGGTCGAAGCCGATGCCGCCGACGATCGCGAACGGGTTCTTCCCGGCGCAGGTCGCGGCGGCGGTGATCGCCTGCTGCGGGTCGTACGCGTCGTCCTGGTAGGACATCGTGACCTTGCGGCCGTGGATGCCGCCGCGGGCGTTGAGGTCGGTCCAGAAGACGTTGAAGTCCGACGGGTGGGTCTGGAACGCGTCGGCGTAGGTGAGCGCCGCGTGCGCGCAGAGCGTGATCTCGCTCGGGCTGATGCCGCGCGTGTTCAGGTCGCCGGGGAAGAGCTGGAGGTCGCCGGGCGCGTCGTGCGGCGGGGCGGCCGGACCCTTCGTGACGTACGGGCCGGTGGTCGGGCCGCCGCCGTTGCTCCCCGGTCCGGTGGTGCGGCCGGGGCCGGTCGTCGCGCCCGGCTTCCCCGGCTGCCCGGGCCTCGCGGACGCCGACGCGGCCGCCGCCGAGGCGGACGCCGACGCCGACGAGCCGGGCGGCAACGTCCCCTGCGCGATCGTGTCCGTGCCGCCGGGGCCGCCGCCGCCCTCGCGGGGCGCGCCGCTGCACGCCACCGTCGCCAGCGCCATCAGGGCCGCGCCGAGGCGCAGCCGTCGCCGGGCGTACCGCGTCATCCGCACTCCCACCTCGGGTGAACTACCAGGTGGGTTGTGAGTTTCGACAGTCCGGGCCGGTCTGCCTACCCCGTTCCGTGCGCAAATCGGCGGAGCGGCGTTGGGGATGTCACAACCCGCGTGCGGCCGCGTGCCGGGGTCCGGTCCGCTAGTTCCGCGCCGCTGCGCGGCGCTCCCTTAGTCGCGGACCGGACCCCGGCACCCGTCCTGCTCAGGTGGTGAGCTCCCGGTCCCCGCGCAGGTCGGCGAGCAGGTCGCCGGTCTCGCCGGCGCGGTGCGCGCGGCGGCCGAGGATCGTGACGTAGGCGAGGAATCCCAGCTCGATGAGCACCCCCCAGCCCACCCGCGCCCACGTCGGCAGCCCGCTCGGCGTCACGAACGCCTCCGTGAACCCGGCCAGCGCGAACACCCCCACCAGCCCGAGGATCACCGCCACGCACGCCCGCCCCTCCTCGGCCAGCGCGTCCGCGCGCCGCCGCGGCCCCGGGTCGATCACCGTCCAGCCGATCCGCATGCCGACGCCCGCCGCGACGAAGATCGCCGTCAGCTCGAGCAGCCCGTGCGGCAGGATCAGCCCGAAGAACAGCCCCAGCTTGTGGTGCGCGGCCATCAGGCCGCCGATCACGCCGACGTTGGCGGCGTTCTGGAACAGCACCCACACCGTCGGCAACGCCAGCAGGATGCCGAGCGCGAACGCCGTCGCCGCCACCCAGGCGTTGTTGAAGAAGACCTTCGCGCCGAACGACGCCGCCGGCGCGCTGCGGTAGTAGTCGGCGAAGTCGTGCTCGACGAGCTGGCGGACCTCCTCCGGCGAGGAGATCGCCGCCTGCACCTCCGGGTGCGTCGCGATCCAGGTGCCGAATGCCAGCGCCACCACGACCGTGAACACCGCCGCGCCGATCGCCCACCGCCGGCTGCGGTACACCGCCACCGGGAACGTCACCGTGAAGAACCGCCCGACCTCCGACCAGCCGCGCACCCGCCCGCCCGTGACCACGCTGCGCGCGCGGACGGTGAGGCTGGACAGCCGGTCGACCAGCGCCGGGTCCGGCGACGAGGTGCGCACGACGGACAGGTGCGTGGCGGTGCGCTGGTACAGGTCGACCAGCTCGTCCAGCTCCTCGCCAGAAAGCCGGCGCGGCCGGGCGCCGCGGCTGACCAGGGTGTCCAGCCGGTGCCACTCCGGCGAGTGCGCGGCGACGAACGCGTCGATGTCCACACCCGCCTCCTTCCGTCCACAGGCGAGGCTACCCGTCCTGTTTCCGTCGCAGTGCGGTGCCAGACTGCGTGCAGTCGGTTCTCGCCGTCCGTCGACGTGGGGAGGTGCGGGTGAGCAGCCAGCTCGTGACGGGCGAGGCGGTCGCGCTCGACCTGCGCCCCGCCCGCCTGCCGTCCCGCGTGCTCGCGGCCGTCATCGACCTCGCCATCGAGTTCTTCGTGCTCAGCGTGCTGCTCCAGCTCGTCACCGCCGTCGCGCTCATCGACGAGGAGTTCGCGCTCGCGCTGACGATCGTGCTCGTCGCGGCGTTCGTGGTCGGCTACCCGGTGGCGTTCGAGACGCTGTGGCGCGGCCTCACGCCCGGCAAGGCCGCCATGGGCATCCGCGTCGTCCGCGACGACGGCGGGCCGATCCGGTTCCGGCACGCGCTGTCGCGCGCGCTGCTCAACATCGTCGAACGCCCGGGCGTGACGTTCGGCTCGGCCGCCGTCATCGCGTCGTTGCTGTCCCGGCGCGGCAAGCGGCTCGGCGACCTCGTCGCGGGGACGTTCGTGCTCCAGGAGCGGGTGCCCCGCCAGCACTTCGCGCCGGCGTACATGCCGATGCCGCTCGCCGGCTGGGCGCAGACGCTCGACCTGTCCCGGCTGCCCGACGACCTCGCGCTCGCCGTCCGCGGCTTCATCGGCCGGTCGCAGCAGCTCCGCCCCGAGGCGCGCGAACGCCTCGGCGGTGAGCTCGCCGCCGCCGTCGCGTCGTACGTCACCCCGCCGCCCCCGCCCGGCACGCCCGGGTGGGCGTACCTCTCCGCCGTCGTCGCCGAACGCCGCCGCCGCGACGAGGCCCGCATGCCCGCGACGTACCAGGGCTGGGGCGGCGCCCAGGGCGGCCCGCCGCAGGGCGGCCCGCACGGTGCGTGGCAGGGCGGCCCGCACGGCGGGCAGTGGGGTGCCGGCGGGTGGCCGCCCGGCGCCGCGCCGCCCGGTTCCGTGCCACCTGGCGCCGCGCCGCCGCGTGCTCCCGCCCAGCCCGCGCTCGCCGGCCCGCCGCCCGGCTGGGGCGACCCGCCGGGCACCGTGCCGCCGTGGGGCAGCCGGCGTACCGGCCCGCCACCCCGGCCGGATGCTCCCCCGCCGCCCGGCTGGGAGAACGCCCCCGCCGGCGCCCGCTCCCCCGCCCGCGACGCCTCCGGCGCTCCCGACGCCGCCGGCGCAGGCGGCGTTCCCGGCGCCCCCGGCGGTCTCCCCGCCGCGCCGCCCGGGGCGCCGTCGCCGTGGCAGCCCGGCGCGCCGTCTCCCGGCTGGGGCGGGGCGCCGCGCGACCCGCGCTGGGGCGCCTCCGCGCCGCCTACCGGCGCGCCGCCACCGGTCGGCCCGCCGCCGCCCGTCGCCGCGCCGCCGGAGGTGCCCACGCCGCCGCGCGTCCCGGCCGCGCCGTCCCCGCAGTGGGGCCCGCCGCCCGTGCCCGCCTCGCCGCCGCCGCGCACCCCCGCCGACGCCGCGCCCGCCAGCTCCGCGCCCGCCGGCAGCGCGCCCGCCGGCGGCGGCGCCGCGCCGGCCGCCGCTGTCGACCCCGCGCGCGACGAGTCGCCGCCCGCCGCGCCGCCCGACGGCCCGTTCGCCGCCCCCGCCTGACCCCGTTCCGGGCGCTTCCGGGAAGCGCCTCCCGCACACCGGAGGCGCGGAACGCTTCCCGAACGCCGCCCGCTACTTCTTGTTGCGGTCGACCGCCTTCTCCAGCTCGGCCTTGTTCATCGACGAACGCCCCTCGACGTTCATCCGCTTCGCCTCGTCGTAGAGCTGCGCCTTGGTCCGGCCGGCCTCGCCGCTGTGCGAACGCAGCCCGCCCCGGCGCGACGACGACATGTCCTCGCGGGAGAGCCGCGACGGCTCCTTCGCCTCGCCGGCCTGCGCGCGCTCCTTGTTCACGGTGCGCGCCGCGATCTCCTCGGCCTTGTCCTCGGACTTGCCGCGGTCGAGCAGCCCGTCCTTGATGTGCTCGTACTGGCGCTCCCGCTTCGCGCTCCACGCCTTCGGCATCGCCGGCTCCTCCCGCTACGGATTACCGCCGGAGGGCGTACCCGAGGAAGATCACGGGCACACCGCACCAGCCCGCCCCGCCCGCACGGAGGAGACCGCCATGACCGAGACGAACGCCCCCGAGCCCGTCGACCTGGGGACCGAGACGCCGGAGGCGGACGCCGTCGAGCAGGCGCAGGGCGACGAGGTCGAGGCGACGCCGCGCACCGTGCGTTCCATCGCCGACGACGTGCCGGAGGCGGACGCGCTGGAGCAGGCGTACGAGGTCGCGCTGGACGACGACTACTGAGCGTCGGCGGCGCCCGCGCGGGGCGCCAGCTCGTCCAGCGCGGCGACGGCCGTGGCTACCGCGAGCACCGCGATGAGCGCGCCGGGCAGCCCGCGCAGCTCCAGCCCGGCGAAGCCGGCGGCGACCGTGAGGAACGGCCCGAGCCGCATCGTGGCGTTCTCCAGCCGCGGCTGGAGGACGAGGTCCTCGAACACCTGGTACGCCAGGAACACCAGCGTCAGCACGACCGCCCTACCGGGTGACGCGCCGAGCGCGAGCAGCACGATCGGCGCCGCGCCGACGACCGCGCCGACGACGGGCACCAGGTCCCACAGCCCGACCCACAACGCCAGCGGCGCCGCGCCGGGCACGCCGGCGACGGTCGCGGCGGCGTACGCGACGGCGGCGGCCAGCAGCCCGATGAGCAGCGAGCCGCGGGCGTAGCCGAACGCCCGCTCGTACGCGACCGCGCCGACGCGCGCGACCCGCTTGCGGCGGCGTTCGTCGCCGAGCTGCCGCACGCCGGCGCTGGCGATCTTCCGGCCGTGGGAGAGCAGGAACAGCGTCAGCACGCTGGTCGTGAGGAACGCCACGCCGCGCGTCGCGGCCGCCCGGAACGCCTCGGCGGCGGTGCCGCCGCGCAGCCGGTTCGGCAGGTCGTCGACGAACTCCGTCGTCCGCTCCTTCACCCGCATCGTCCGCGCGGTGTCGCCGAAGCGCTCGCTCGCCTCCAGCCGTTCCGCGGCGGCGGGGGTCGCCTCGCGCAGCCGCTTCATGCCGGCCTGCACGTCGTCGACGACGCGGTACGTCACGAAGCCGGTGATCAGCAGCGCCCCGAACGCCACCAGCAGCACCGCCCGCCCGCGCGGCATGCCGCGCTGCGCGAGCCGGCGCACCGGCCCGTCGAGCAGCCCGGCGACGGTCGCGGCGACCAGCATCCAGCCGATGACCCGCCCGGCCGCGGACACCATGCGCAGCAGCACGAGCGTGAGGCCGACGAGCGCGACGAACGCCGCCACGGAACGGTTGCTGACACGCAGCCGCTCGGGCCGTTCCGCCGCCGCCATGCGGCTACCGTAGCGGCATGCCGAGCCGGGGCCGAGCACCTCAACCGCCGGTCGTGACGCGCCGGGTCGACCTCGACGTGCGCACGATGCTCGCGTTCTGCGGCTGCTTCGTCGCGCTGGTCGCGGTCACCGCCGCCGTCCGCGGCGCGCCGCGCACGATGACCGCGCTCGCCGTCGGCGGGCTGCTCGCGCTGTCGCTGAACCCGCTCGTGGAGACGGTGCAACGCCGCGCCCGCAGCGGCCGCGCGGCCGCCGTGGCGGCGGTGTTCGCGGCGTTCGCCGTCGTCGCCACCGCGCTCGCGGTGGTCCTCGTGCCGCCGGCGGTGAGCCAGGCGAAGCACCTCCAGGAGGACCTGCCGCGGGTGGTCCACCAGCTCGGCGACCTGCCGTTCGTCGGGCACCGGCTCACCGAGGCGGGCGTGCCCGACAAGGTGCTGCACGCGATCCGCACCGTGCCGGACCGGCTCTCCGGCGACCTGTCGCCGCTCGCGGGGGTGGCGAGGTCGGCGGCGAGCGGGTTCGTCGCCGCGTCGATCGTGCTGCTGTTCGCGGTGACGCTGCTCGTCGACGGGCCGCGGCTCGTCGCGCAGGCGAGCCGCCTCGTGCCGGGCGAGCGCCGCCCGACCGTCGAGCGGGTCGGCCGCCTCATGTACGCCGCCGTCGGCCGCTACGTCACCGGCTCCATCACCGTCGCGCTCGTCGCCGGCCTCGCGACGCTCGTCGCCGGGCTGGTGCTGCGCGTGCCGCTGACGCCGTTGCTGGCCGCGAACGTCATGGTGTTCGACCTGGTGCCGCAGATCGGCGGCGCGGCGGGCGGGCTGCCGTTCGTCGCGATGGGCTTCACCCACAGCGCGCTGACGGGCGTCCTCTGCGCGGTGTTCTTCATGCTCTACCTGCAGTTCGAGAACAACATCCTCTCGCCGCTCGTCGTCGGCCAGGCCGTCAAGCTCAGCCCGCCGGCGACGATGGCCGCCGCGCTGATCGGCGTCGCCGCGGGCGGGGTCGTCGGCGCGCTGTGCGCGGTGCCGTTCGTCGGCGCGATGAAGATCGTCTACCTCGAGCTCTGGGGCACCCCGACCGAGCAGCACCACGCCGAGGAACGCCCGCCGCTGCTGTCGCGACTGACCCGCGTGTTCCGCCGCCGCCCGGCGCCGGCCGAGCAGCGCCGCCAGCCCGGCGACGTGGACGCGGACGTCGAGGAGGGGCCGGGCGGTGGGGGACGCGACTAAGGGAGCGCAGCGGAACTAGCGTCCCCCACCGCCCG
>DASTMB010000013.1 GCA_035714365.1 Mycobacteriales bacterium
TCGAGCGGACGCTGATCATCGCCGACGAGGGCAGCAGCGTGCACTACGTCGAGGGCTGCACGGCGCCGATCTACTCGTCGGACAGCCTGCACTCCGCGGTGGTCGAGATCGTCGTGAAGAAGGACGCCCACGTCCGGTACACCACGATCCAGAACTGGTCGAACAACGTCTACAACCTCGTCACCAAGCGCACCGCCGTGCACCAGGGCGGGCGCATGGAGTGGATCGACGGCAACATCGGCTCCAAGGTCACCATGAAGTACCCGGCCTGCTACCTGCTCGGCGAGCGGGCGACGGGCGAGGTGCTCTCGGTGGCGTTCGCCGGCGAGGGCCAGCACCAGGACGCCGGCGCGAAGATGGTCCACGCCGCCCCCCACACGTCCAGCACGATCGTGTCCAAGTCGGTCGCGCGCGGCGGCGGGCGCACGTCGTACCGCGGGCTCGTCCAGGTGCAGGAGGGCGCGGTCGGCTCCCGGGCCACCGTGAAGTGCGACGCGCTGCTGGTCGACACCGTCAGCCGCTCCGACACCTACCCCTACGTCGACGTGCGCGAGGACGACTCGTCCATCGGCCACGAGGCCAGCGTCAGCAAGGTCGGCGAGGACCAGCTCTTCTACCTGATGAGCCGCGGCATGAGCGAGAACGAGGCCATGGCCATGGTCGTGCGCGGCTTCGTCGAGCCGATCGCCCGCGAGCTCCCGATGGAGTACGCGCTGGAGCTGAACCGCCTGATCGAGCTCCAGATGGAAGGCGCGGTCGGCTAGATGACGTTCGAGGTCCCCACCGGGCGCGAGGAGGCGTTCCGGTTCACTCCGGTCAAGCGGATCGAGGACGCCCTCGCGTCGTCGGCCCCGGGCAAGGTCGTGATCGAACGCAGCGCCGGCTCCGGCGTCGACTTCCGCTCCTGCGAGCGCGGCAGCGACCCGCGGCTCGGCTCGCTGCTCACCCCGGCCGACCGGTACGAGGCGCTCGCCGCCGACGGCTACGAGCGCGCCGGCGTCCTCACCGTCCCGCGCCACACCGCGCCCGGCGAGGCCACGATCGTCACGGTGCGCGGCGAGGGCGGGCTGGCGTTCGCGCACCTGCTGGTCGACGTCGAGGAGGGCGCCGAGGCGACGGTGGTGCTCGACCACAGCGGGTCCGCGACGTTCCTCGCCAACGCGGAGTTCCGCGTCGGCGACGGCGCGCGGCTCACCGTGGTCAGCCTCCAGGACTGGGACGACGACGCCGTCCACCTCGGCACGCACGTCGCCGCGGTCGGCCGGGACGCGACGTTCCGCTCGATCGTCGTCTCGCTCGGCGGCGGGGTCGTGCGGCTGGTGCCGAAGGTGACGTTCACCGCGCCCGGCGGCGACGCCGAGCTGCTCGGGCTGTTCTTCGCCGACGCGGGGCAGCACCTCGAGCACCGGCTGCTGGTCGACCACGCGGTGTCCCACTGCCGTTCCCGCGTCACGTACAAGGGGGCGTTGCAGGGCGAGGGCGCGCACACCGTCTGGATCGGCGACGTCATCATCGCCGCCGACACCGTCGGCACCGACACCTACGAGCTGAACCGCAACCTCGTGCTCTCCGACGGCGCCCACGCCGACTCGGTGCCGAACCTCGAGATCTACTCCGGCGAGGTCGTCGGCGCGGGCCACGCCAGCGCGACCGGCCGGTTCGACGACCAGCAGCTCTTCTACCTGGAGTCGCGCGGCATCCCCGCCGACGAGGCGCGGCGCCTGGTGGTGCGCGGGTTCTTCGCCGACGTCGTCCAGCGCATCGAGGTGCCGGCGTTGCGCGAGCGCCTGGAGAACGCCATCGAGGCCGAGCTGGAGAGGTCGGTCCTGTGAGCGAGTGGGTGCGCGTCTGCGCCGCCGTCGACGTGCCCGAGGGCACCGCGAAGGCCGTCGAGATCGGCAACGAGCCGGTCTGCGTCGTGCGCAGCAACGGCACGTTCTACGCGATCCGCGACGTCTGCTCGCACGCCGACGTCGCGCTGTCGGAGGGCGAGGTGGAGGACGGCACGATCGAGTGCTGGCTGCACGGCTCGCGCTTCGACCTGTCCACCGGCCGCCCGACCGGCCTGCCGGCCACCCAGCCCGTTCCCGTCTACCCCGTCAAGCACGACGGCGACGACGTCCTGGTCGCCCTGGAGGAGCAGTCTTGAGCACGTTGGAGATCCGCGACCTGCACGTCAACGTCGACGACACCGAGATCCTGCGCGGTGTCACGCTGACGGTGCGGGCGGGGGAGACGCACGCCCTGATGGGACCGAACGGCTCCGGCAAGAGCACGCTCGCGTACGCCATCGCCGGGCACCCCAAGTACACCGTCACCGGCGGCACGGTCACGCTCGACGGCCAGGACGTCCTCGGCATGGCCGTGGACGAGCGGGCGCGCGCGGGCGTGTTCCTCGCCATGCAGTACCCGGTCGAGGTGCCCGGCGTCTCGGTGAGCAACTTCCTGCGCACCTCGGTCACGGCGATCCGCGGCGAGGCGCCGAAGCTCCGCCTCTGGGTGAAGGAGCTGAAGGAGACGATGGCCGGGCTGGAGATGGACCCGGCGTTCGCCGAGCGGAACGTCAACGAGGGGTTCTCCGGCGGCGAGAAGAAGCGCCACGAGATCCTCCAGATGGAGCTGCTCAAGCCGAAGGTCGCCGTCCTGGACGAGACCGACTCCGGCCTCGACGTCGACGCGTTGCGCGTCGTCTCCGAGGGCGTCAACCGCGTCGCCGCCGGCGGCGAGACCGGCCTGCTGCTCATCACGCACTACACGCGGATCCTGCGCTACATCGCGCCGCGGTTCGTGCACGTGATGTTCGACGGCCGCATCGCCGAGGAGGGCGGGCCGGAGCTCGCGCAGGTGCTGGAGGACAAGGGGTACGAGCACCTCCGCCCGAAGGCGGCCGTGTGACCCTGGACGTCGCGCGGCTGCGCAAGGACTTCCCGATCCTGTCGCGGGAGGTCAACGGCCGGCCGCTCGTGTACCTGGACAGCGCCGCGTCGTCGCAGCGCCCCCAGGCGGTCCTCGACGCCATGACGGCGTACTACGAGCAGCACCACGCCAACGTGCACCGCGGCATCTACGCGCTCGCCGAGGAGGCGACCGCCCTCTACGAGGGCGCGCGCGACACCGTGGCGGCGTTCGTCAACGCGTACGACCGGTCGGAGGTCGTGTTCACCAAGAACTCCACCGAGGCGCTGAACCTCGTCGCCCGCAGCGTCGGCGACTCCGGCCGGATCAAGGCCGGCGACGAGGTGCTCGTCACCGAGATGGAGCACCACTCGAACATCGTGCCGTGGCAGCTCCTCGCGCTGCGCACCGGCTGCGTCGTGCGGTTCCTGCCGCTCACCGACGAGGGCCGGTTCGACCTGTCCCGGCTGGACGAGTACGTCAACGAGCGCACGCGCGTCGTGTCGTTCGTCCACCAGTCGAACATCCTCGGCACCGTCAACCCGACCTCGCAGCTCGTCGCCCGGGCGCGCGAGGTCGGCGCGCTGGTCTGCCTCGACGCGTCGCAGTCGGTGCCGCACATGCCGGTCGACGTACAGGAGATCGGCGCCGACCTCGTGGCGTTCACCGGGCACAAGATGTGCGGGCCGACCGGCATCGGCGTGCTCTGGGCGCGGCGCGAGCTGCTGGACGAGCTGCCGCCGTTCCTCGGCGGCGGCGAGATGATCGAGACGGTCACCATCAAGGGCTCGACGTACGCCGCGCCGCCGCACAAGTTCGAGGCCGGGACGCCGCCGATCGCCGAGGCGGTCGGCCTCGCCGAGGCCGTCCGCTACCTCACCGACATCGGCATGGACGAGATCCGCGCGCACGAGAAGGAGCTGGTGTCCTACGCCCTCCCGGCGCTGGAGTCCGTCTCCGGGCTGCGCATCCTCGGCCCGCGCACGGCCGTCGCGCGCGGCGGGGCGATCTCGTTCGCGCTGGCCGACCTGCACCCGCACGACGTCGGCCAGGTGCTCGACGAGCTCGGCATCGCCGTCCGCGTCGGCCAGCACTGCGCCGCCCCGGTCTGCGCGCGCTACGGCGTGCCGGCGACGACGCGCGCGTCGTTCTACCTCTACACGACGACCGAGGAGGTCGACGCGCTCGTGGCCGGGCTGGAGCACGTGAAGAGGTTCTTCCGTGCAGCTTGAGTCGATGTACCAGGAGATCATCCTGGACCACTACCGCAACCCCCACCACAAGGGGCTGCGCGAGCCGTTCGACGCCGAGGCCCACCACGTCAACCCCACCTGCGGCGACGAGGTCACCGTGCGCGTGCGGGTGGCGGATGGCGTGGTCGAGGACGTGTCGTACGACGGCTCCGGCTGCTCCATCTCGCAGGCGTCCGAGTCGGTCATGACCGACCTCGTCATCGGCCGCCCCGTCGAGGAGGCGCTGGCGACGGCGGACGCGTTCCTCGGCATGATGCGCGGCGCCGAGGGCGACGAGGACGTGCTGGAGGACGCGGTGGCGTTCGCCGGCGTGGCGAAGTACCCGGCGCGCGTCAAGTGCGCGTTGCTGGGCTGGATGGCCTGGAAGGACGCGACGGCGCGGGCCGTCTCGGCGGAGGTGTCATGAGCGAGAAGGCCGCGGTCGCGGACGTCACCGAGGCGATGCGCGACGTCGTCGACCCCGAGATCGGCATCAACATCGTCGACCTCGGTCTGGTCTACGGCGTCACGGTCGACGACGACAACGTCGCCACGCTGGACATGACGCTGACGTCGGCGGCCTGCCCGCTGACCGACGTCATCGAGGACCAGACGCGTTCGGTGCTCAAGGACCTGGTGAAGGACTTCCGCATCAACTGGGTGTGGATGCCGCCGTGGTCGGTCGAGAACATCACCGACGACGGCCGCGAGCAGATGAGGGCACTCGGCTTCAACATCTGACTGTTTCACCGATTCACCCACCGTTGCTCCCGGACATCCGTAGCCTGGCCATACGGGTGGAGGTGGGGAGATGGGTCGTGCACGCGACACCGCCACGGTCGCGACGGTCGTGGCAGCAGTCGGCATGCTGCTTGCGGCGTCACGCGGGCTGGCACCAGCCACCGACCGTTCAGCGCCCCGAGCGACCAAAGTTGGTGACTGCGACGCTGAATGGCGCGTGAAGTCGGCCAACCCGCTCTTCCCCATGGCGGAGGGCTGCTCGACAGTCACCGTCCTGCGTCGGGCGCGGGCGGTGCGGGCGGGCTACACCTTGTCGGAGAGCCCGACGACGGCACTGACGACCGATGCGTCGGGCCGGCCCGTCGCTCTGATGGAGTCGCAGCTGGGGCTGGTCCTGGTGCGGTGCCAGGTCGTGACCTGCACAACCGCAACGGAGACCCTCGTCGCGGCGACCGGCACTTTCGCGGAGGCTCAGCCATCGCTGGCGGTGGGACCGGACGGCAGCATCGCAATCGGGCTCGCCCTGACCCAGCCAGAGGACGACCCCGTCCGGGTCGTCCTCTGCCCGCCTGGCTGTACGGCACCGCAGCCAATCGTGCGGTACGTGGGTGGCGGCGTGCCATCGGTCATGTACGACGGCACGGGGCACCTAGTCGTCCTCCGCAACGGCTACGGAGGTGACGCGCTCCTACGCTGCCTCGACGCCACCTGCACGAGCCAGGTCTCGATCGACGTGGGCCATGCGGCGCAGGCCGGCGAGGTGACCATGGCCGGTGGGGCGCCGGTGGCCGCGTTCACGTCGTGGACCGCAACCGGCCTCGCCGTGGTCATCGTGCGCTGTGGTGACAGCGCCTGTATGAGCCCAGCGACATTCGTCCCGTATCCCGAGATCACGCAGACCCCGTCGACCATCGCGGTCCGCGGGCGGGATGACGGCTCCCTCTTCCTCTCCTGGGTCACGCCGCGCCAAGGCGTGCGCGTCGACCGGTGCGTGGGCACGTCGTGTGCTCCAGTCGCCGCGACGGACGACGGGTCGGCGGCAGTCGAGTCTCCGGTCGCGGGGAGCGAGGGCGCCTCGATCCAGGCCGCGCCATCCATGATCCTGGACGGAAGCGGCGTCCCGACCATCGCTTACCGCTTCGCCGGCGCGGCGCGAGTCCTTCGGTGCGGCAGCACGACGTGCGCCAACTGGATGGCGGTCGCGGCCGACGGGGTAGGGCGCGTACGGGCCGGCGTGAGCATCGCTATCGGCCCGAACGCGAAGCCGGTACTGGCCTACGTCGCCGAGGGTCGGGACGCGGACGCGCCAGAGTTTCGGCTGGCGCTGTGCGGCAACCTCGCCTGCACCTGACCGGCGCCCAGGTCAGTGGTGCCAAAGGTGCGGGCGCCGGCGTTCGAGGAGTGGGTGGCCCGGCGCGGACGCCAGCGCTCATGGACGGCGTACCTCCTGACCGGCGACTGGCAGCGCGCCGAGGACCTGCTCCAGACGGCGCGGCAACGGCCGCTGGGCTGATCGCGTTAGACGCGTCGCTGACGCCCGCCGATCAGGGCGCGTCCAGCACGTACACCGTGAGGTGCAGGCCCTGGTGGTCGAGGTCGTGCCAGTGGGTCATGCCGATCTTGCGCATCACCGCGAGCGACGCCGGGTTCTCCGGCACGGCGATCGACACGATCCGCGGCAGCCCGTAACGGCCGAACGCCAGGTCGCGCATCGCCGTCGCCGCCTCCGTAGCGAAGCCGCGGCCCCAGGCGTGGCGGACCAGCCGCCAGCCGATCTCCACCTCGCCCGGCTCCGCCGGGTGCGGGCCGAGGCCGGTGAAGCCGAGCAGCTCACCGGTGGCACGCTCCACGACGGCGGCGCGGCCGTAGCCGTCCGCCGCCCACCCCGCCACCAGCCGGGCCAGCAGCGCGTCGCTGGCCGCCCGGTCCAGCGGCCCGCCGACGTACCGCGTCACTTCGGGGTCGGCGTTCATCGCCGCGAACGGCGCCCCGTCCTCCGGCAGCCACATCCGCAGCAGCAGCCGTGGCGTCTCGGCGACCGTCTCGCCGGGCGTCACAGGTCGGTGGCGCCGAACGTGTCGCACGCCTCGGGCGTCGTCGCGCGGTAGCCGGTCAGGAACCACCGCTGCCGCTGCTCGCTGGACCCGTGCGTCCACGACTCGCGGTCCACGCGGCCGGTCGCGGCGCTCTGGATCCGGTCGTCGCCGACCGACGCGGCGGCGTCGAGGCCGTCGGCGATGTCGTCGTCGGTGACCTGGGTGAGGAAGCCGGTGTCGACGGCGTTGGCGGCCCAGGCGCCGGCGTAGCAGTCGGCCTGGAGCTCCAGCCGCACGCTGGCCGAGAGGGCGCCCTGCCGGTCGCCGGAACGTTGCACCTTGGCGGAGGTGCCGAGGAGGTCCTGCGCGTGGTGGCCGTACTCGTGCGCGACGACGTACGCCTGCGCGAACGCCCCGCCGCGCGCGCCGAGCTTGGTCCGCAGGTCCTCGAAGAAGCCGATGTCCAGGTACACCGTGCCGTCGGCCGGGCAGTAGAACGGCCCGACGTCGGACGTGGCGTCGCCGCAGCCGGTGCTCGTGCCGCCGGTGAACAGCTGCGTCTGCGCGCGCTGGTAACGCCGCCCCAGCACCTTCGCCCAGTACGCCTGCACCGAGTTCACGACGCCGACGATGCGGCAGTCGGTGTACCGGTCGGCGTCGGCGCCGGTGCGGCAACGCTCCGCGAGATCGGACTGCGTGACGACGCCGGTCTGCGCGCCGCTCGCGCCGCCGCCGCCGAGCAGGTCGCCGGGGGAGACGCCGAGCAGCAGCGCCACGATCAGGCCGATGACGCTGACACCGCCGCCGACCGCCATGCCCCCGCGGGGGAACGACCGGCCGCGCGCGTCGCTGATCTGCGACGGGTCCAGCCCGACGCGGTCCTCGAAGTCCACACCCGGCGCGTACCCCTCCCGCGCCGCCCCGTACCCTGGAACGTGTGATCACGGTGGCCGACCTCGAGCTGCGCGCGGGCGCGCGCGTGCTGATCGAGCACGCGTCGTTCCAGGTGGCGCGCGGCGACCGGGTCGGCCTGGTCGGCCGCAACGGCGCCGGCAAGACGACGCTGCTCAAGGTCGTGGCCGGCGAGGGGCTGCCCGCCGCGGGCAGCGTGTCGCGCGGCGAGGTCGGCTACCTGCCGCAGGACCCGCGCACCGGCGACCTCGACCAGCTCGCCCGCGACCGCATCCTCTCCGCGCGCGGACTGGACACGTTGCTGCGCACCATGCGCGAGACCGAGGGCGCGATGGCCAGCGCCGACGACGAGACCCGCGACACCGCCGTCGCCCGGTACGGGCGGCTGGAGGACCGGTTCCAGGCGCTCGGCGGCTGGGCCGCCGAGGCGGAGGCAGCCTCCATCGCCAGCAGTCTCGGCCTGCCGGAACGCGTCCTCGGCCAGCCGCTCGGCACCCTCTCCGGCGGTCAGCGCCGCCGGGTCGAGCTGTCCCGCATCCTGTTCAGCGGCGCGGAGACGCTGCTGCTCGACGAGCCCACCAACCACCTCGACGCCGACTCCATCGTCTGGCTGCGGGAGTTCCTCAAGCGGCACACCGGCGGTCTCGTCGTCGTGAGCCACGACGTCGACCTGCTCGGCGCGACCGTGAACAAGGTGTTCCACCTCGACGCCAACCGCGCCGCCCTCGACGTCTACAACGTCGGCTGGACGGCGTACCTGGCCCAGCGGGAGACCGACGAACGCCGCCGCAAGCGCGAGCGCGCGAACGCCGAGGCGCAGGCCGCCGCGTTGCAGGCGCAGGCCGACCGGATGCGCTACAAGGCGACGAAGGCGAAGGCCGCGCAGAGCATGGAGAAGCGCGCCAACCGCCTGCTCTCGGGCCTGGAGGAGGTCCGCCAGCACGACCGGGTCGCGAAGCTCCGCTTCCCCGACCCGCTGCCGTGCGGGCGGACGCCGTTGACGGCCACCGGCCTGTCCAAGTCGTACGGGTCGCTCGAAGTCTTCACCGACGTCGACCTGGCCATCGACCGCGGCTCGCGCGTCGTGATCCTCGGCCTCAACGGCGCCGGCAAGACGACGCTGCTGCGCATCCTGGCCGGCATCGAGGAGCCGGACACCGGCAGCGTCGAGCCCGGCCACGGCCTGCGGCTCGGCTACTACGCGCAGGAGCACGAGACGATCGACCCGGCGCGTTCGGTGCTGGAGCACGTCCAGTCGGTGTCGCCGGACGCCGACGAGGCGTCGTTGCGGAAGCTGCTGGGGGCTTTCCTGTTCAGCGGCGAGACGGTGCACCAGCCGGCCGGGACCCTCTCCGGCGGCGAGAAGACGCGGCTCGCGCTGGCGGGGCTCGTGGTGAGTCGCGCGAACGTCCTGCTGCTGGACGAGCCCACGAACAACCTCGACCCGGCGTCGCGCGCCGAGGTGCTGCGCGCGCTCGCGACCTACACCGGGTCCGTCGTCCTCGTCACGCACGACGAGGGCGCGGTCGAGGCGCTGCGGCCGGAGCGCGTGATCCTGCTGCCCGACGGCGTCGAGGACCGCTGGTCCGACGAGCTCGCCGACCTCGTCGCCCTGGCGTAGCGGCGGCCCGGTACCGCGTTTGGGTCGGCCGACTAAGGGAGCGCCGCGCAGCGGCGCGGAACTAGGCCGACCCGGACGCGGTACCGGGGCGCGTCACCAGGCCGACCGGAGGACGGACTCGATCACCACAGCGGCCCCGGCGCCGAGGGCCAGCAGCACGAGCGACGGCCGGGCCGGCTCGCCGTCGTCGTCGGTGCCGGTGACCGGCACCAGCAGCCACGGGAAGAACGGCAGCCACGAACGCTCCACCTCGCCGCGCGCGAGTCCCGAGGCGATCGCGAAGCCGACGCCGACGAGGGCACCGACGAGGAACGGCCAGCCGGGCGTGCGGCGGACGCGGCGGGCGGCGGTGACGACGTGCGGGCCGCAGGCGATCACCAGCACGACGAGGTCCAGCAGTGCCCACAGCGCCCACGACCGGTGCGGCCCGACGCGGACCGACCAGTCGGCCTGCGCGGCGGTGAGCCCGTCCGGCCAGACGAACCCCGCCAGCCGCGCCAGCGCGAGCGGCACCAGCGCGCCCGCGCCGACGAACGCGATCGCGAGCGCGCGGCGGCGCACGAAGCAGACGACGAGCAGCGTCGCCGCGATCCAGCCGACGGCGTACGAGAACAGCGCGGCGACGCCGAGCACCAGGCCGGACGCGAGCGCCCACCAGGGCCGCCGCCCCGGCTCGGAGCCGACGACGCCGAGCGCGACGGACACCGCGCAGAGCGCCGCCGTCACGCCGTCCATGGAGACGGCGACCCAGACGGCGTACGGCGCGAGCACCAGCGCCGGCAGCAGCCGCCGGGCGGCGGCCTCGCCGCAGAGCGAGCGCATCGCCACGGCGACGGCGGGCACCGTGACGCAGCCGAGCGCCGTGACGACGACGCCGATGGTGGAGGGGCGGGCGACGCCCAGCTTGCGCAGCAGCCAGAGCAGCAGCACCGGCGCCGGCGGGTGGGTGCGGGTGGCGACCGAGTAGTGGCCGGTGCTCTCCACGAAGTGCCGGACGAACGCCACCGGGTCGGCGCCGGCGGCGGGCAGGTCGCGCAGGTACTCGTCGCCGTTGGCGATCGGGAACGCCAGGCCGTTGCCGCCGTCGACGACGGCGAGCGCGAGCGACCAGGCGAGGGCGGCGCCGTAGGAGGCGAGGAGGAGGCGGCGCCAGCCGAGGCGTTCGGCGACGCCGGCGCGGACGGCGGCGAGGACGGCGATCGCGACACCGGGCGCGAGGACGGTGCCGACCTCGACCTTGAACCGGTACTCGCCGGTGAACGGCGCCCCCGGCACGCCGACGCGCAGGTGCAGCCGGCGCGCGAGCAGCGTGAGCCCGATGCCTCCCGCGACGAGCAGCAGCCACGTCGCGGCGTCGGACGCGCGCCGTTCGGAGGTGGCGGTCATCGCGGACACGGTATCGGGGTCGGGCAGCGGGAACGATGGGGCCGTGGCCGACCTCGACCTCTCCGCCGCCGCCGTCGCGACGCTGGCGGCGCGCGCCGAGGAGCAGCAGCGGGCGTTCGGCGCGATCCGCTACGGCAGCGTGTTCCGCGTCGGCGCCGCGCGCGTGGTGCTCAACCCGGACGCGCCGCTCGCCGCAGCGAACTTCGCCGGGACGATCACCGGCTCGCCGATGGCGGCCGAGGCGACGCTCGCGCGGCTGCCGGACGTGTGGGCGGAGGCCGAACGCTCGCCGGTGATCCTGCTCGAGTCGCCGTCCTGCCTGCCGGAGCTCGGCGCGATCGCCGAGGAGGCCGGGTACGAGGCGGTCGAGGAGACGGCGGTGATGCTGCTGGCCGACCCGGCCGCGCTGGTCGACGGGGAGCCGGGCATCCTCACCCGCCCGGCCGCCGAGCGCGACGACCCGGCGGTGCTCGCGGACGTGCTGGCGGACGCGTTCGGCTACGCGAGCGGCGTCGAACGCGGCCTCGCCGAGGTGCTGGGCCAGCGGCTGGACGACCCGCGCGTCGAGGCCGTCGTCGCGGACGAGGGCGGCGCGGCGGTGGGCGCGGCGTTCGCGTTCGTGCAGGGCGATCTCGGCTACGTCACCGACGCCGGCGTCCGCACCGAGCACCGCGGCCGCCGGCTCGGCCGCGCCGTCGGCAGCGCCGCGGCGGCCCGCTGCCTCGCCCGCGGCGCCCGGATCGTGTGGCTCGCCGCGGAGGCGGGCGGCGCGGCGGAACGGTTCTGGGCCGGCCTCGGCTTCGCCACCGCGTACACCGCGGTGACCTACCAGTGGCGGGAGTGATCCGCCCCTGCCGGGGTACGTCCGCCGTTGGTCAGGGGTCGCGGACTGGGGCATGATCACGGGACGCGGGTGGACGAGGCGAAGCGGAGGAAACGTCGTGGCGGAGGCTCTGAAGAAGGGGAGCAGGGTCACCGGGGCGGAGCGCGCGAAGCTCGCGACCGACCTGCGGAAGAAGTACGACGCGGGCCAGAGCATCCGCACCCTCGCCGCCGCCTCCGGGCGCTCCTACGGCTTCGTGCACCGCATGCTCAGCGAGTCCGGCGCGACGCTGCGCGGCCGCGGTGGCGCGACGCGCGCGAAGGACAAGAAGTAACCACCTCTCCGAAACCGTTGCGGCGCAACGGTTTGCGGCATCCGCGCGTCCTCTAACACACGCGCGCACCACCTGCCAGCACCGCCGAGTCTCGTGCGCGCGTTCGGCGTGTCGTCCACGTCGGTACGGCACATCGCCGCCATGATTTCGACAAGGGAGACAACGGGTCTTCCCACGGTCGAGGAGGATGCGGTGCCCGCACCTGCGAAGAAGGCGGCGAAGCCCGCGGCGAAGAAGACCGCTGCCGCGAAGCCCGCCGCGAAGAAGACGGCCGCGGCGAAGCCCGCTGCCAAGAAGACCACCGCGGCCGCGAAGCCGGCGGCGAAGAAGACGGCGGCCGCGAAGCCCGCCGCGAAGAAGACGGCGGCGGCGAAGCCGGCCGCGAAGAAGACCACCGCGGCCGCGAAGCCGGCGGCGAAGAAGACGGCGGCCGCGAAGCCCGCCGCGAAGAAGACGGCCGCCGCCAAGCCGGCCGCGAAGAAGACCGCCACCAAGGCCGCCGCGAAGCCGGCCGCGAAGAAGACGGCCGCGGCCAAGCCGGCCGCGAAGAAGACGGCGGCGAAGAAGGCCCCCGCCAAGAAGGCCCCCGCCAAGAAGGCCAAGTAACCCACACCCCGAAGGGGATTCTCCGTGCCCGCACAGTTCGTGCTGAAGAAGGGGACGACCGGGAAGTTCCGGTTCAACCTCGTCGCCCGCAACGGTCAGGTCGTCGCGACCTCCGAGGCCTACGAGACGAAGGCCAAGGCCCTGGCCGGCATCGAGTCGGTCCGCAAGAACGCGCCGGACGCGGTGCTCGTCGACGGCACCGCACCCGCCGCGAAGCCGGCCGCGAAGGCGACGGCGGGCAAGGCTCCCGCGAAGAAGGCCGCGGCCAAGCCCGCCGCGGCCACGACGGCGACCACGGCGGCGAAGAAGGCCCCCGCCAGGAAGGCCGCCACCAGGTAACGCGCGCACGTCCCGGCGGCGGGCCGTTCCCCTCGGGGGCGGCCCGCCGCCGCGTTCGCGGCCGATGCGGGCGGGCGCCGCCCCGTCGTGTGTAATGCCGCCATGACCGACGACGAGCTCGCCGAGGTCGGCCTGCTGCTCCGCGTGGACGGCCCGGTCGCCACCGTCACGCTGAACCGCCCCGAGCGCCGCAACGCGCAGACGCCCGCCATGTGGACCGCGCTCGCGCGGCTCGGCCGCGAGCTGCCCGGCGACGTCCGCGTCGTCGTCGTCACCGGTGCCGGCCCGTCGTTCTCCGCCGGCCTCGACCTCCAGATGTTCACGCCCGAGGGCATCCCGGGCGCGCCGTCGTTCCTCGACCTCGCGCGCTCCTCCGACGCGGACGCCGACGCGACGATCGCGGCGTTCCAGGAGGCGTTCACCTGGCTGCTGCGACCGGACCTGCTGACCGTCGCCGCGGTGCGCGGGCACGCGGTCGGCGCCGGCTTCCAGCTCGCGCTCGCCGCGGACTTCCGGGTCTGCGCCGCGGATGCGACGTTCACGATGGCGGAGGTGACGCGCGGCATCGTGCCGGACCTCGGCGGCACCGGGCTGCTGACCGCGCTCGTCGGCTACTCGCGCGCGCTGGAGATCTGCGTCACCGGCCGCCGCGTCGGCGCCGACGAGGCGGTGCGGATCGGCCTCGCCACCGTCGCCGTCCCCGACGGCGAGCTCGAGGCGGCGGTGTCGGACCTCGTCGCGGCGCTGCTCGCGGCACCGCGCGACGCGGCCGTGGAGACGAAGGCGTTGCTGCTCGGCGCGCGCACGCGCGGCCTCGCCGAGCAGCGCGCCGCCGAGCGCGAGGCGCAGCTACGGCGGCTGCGCGACCTGGCGGGGATCGGAGAGTAAGTGGACCTCACGCTGACGGACGAGCAGCGGGCCGCGCGGGCGGCGTTCCGGGACTGGGTCGACGACGTCGTCGTCCCGCGCGCGCAGGAGAACGACCGGCACGAACGGTTCCCGCGGGAGGCGCTGGACGGCCTGCGGCAGACCGGGTTCATCGGGCTCACCATCGCCGAGGAGTACGGCGGCGGCGCCGCTGACCCGCTGTCGTACGCGCTGCTCATCGAGGAGCTAGGTCGCGGCGACGCGAACGTGCGGTCCATCGTCTCGGTCCACCTCGGCCTCGTCGCCGGCTCGATCGCCCGGTGGGGCACCGACGAGCAGAAGTCCGAGTGGCTGCCGCGGATGGCCACCGGCGAGGTGCTCGGCTGCTTCTGCCTCACCGAGCCCGACCACGGCTCGGACCCCGCGTCGTTGCAGTCGACCGCGCGTCGGGAGGGGGACGACTACGTCATCGACGGCCGGAAGATGTTCATCACCAACGGCGGCATCGCCGGCGTGGCGCTCGTCATGGCGCGTACCGGTGGTCCCGGCGCGAAGGGCGTGTCGGCGTTCCTGGTCGACACGTCGCTGCCGGGCTGGTCGACGCGGCCGGTGCACGGCAAGCTCGGCATCCGCGCGTGCGACACCGCGGAGGTGTTCCTCGACGGCGTGCGCGTGCCGGCGTCGGCGATGCTCGGCCCGGAGGGCTCCGGCATCCGCGTCGCGCTCTCCGCGCTGGACGACGGCCGCTTCTCGCTCGCCGCGTCCTGCACCGGGCTCGCGCAGGCCTGCCTCGACGCGATGACGTCGTACGCCGCGCAGCGCCGGCAGTTCGGGCGGCCGATCGCGTCGTTCCAGCTCGTGCAGGAGCTCATCGCCGACACCGCCGTCGACGTCTCGGCGGCGCGGCTGATGACCTGGCAGGTCGCCGACCGCAAGCAGCGCGGCGAGCAGCACACGCTCGAGTCGTCCATGGCGAAGTACTTCGCCTCCGAGGCCGCCGTGCGTGCCGCGAACGCCGCCGTCCAGGTGCACGGCGGGTACGGCTACGTGGACGAGTTCGTCGTCGGCAAGCTGCTCCGCGACGCGCGCGTGACGACGTTGTACGAGGGCACCTCACAGATCCAGAAGCTGCTCATCGGCCGCGCCATCACCGGGGAGAGCGCGTTCGTCTGAGCGGCGTCGGGGACCGCACGATCCGGTCACGGTCGCGTCACCTCCCTTGCCCCGCGCCGGCGGGTGCGGTCGGATCGCGCGCATGCGGACGACGCTGGCGCTGCTCCTGACGGTCGCGTGCGCCCACGTGCCGGTCGCGCGGCCGCCGCTCGCGACGACGCCCCCGCCCAAGTCGCCGGCGTCGTCGTCGCCGGCGCCGTCGTCACCGGCGCCGCCCGCCGCGTCCGTCGCGGCGGCACGTCGCGGTCGCCTCGCTCTCGCCCGATGGCGACCTGACCTCCGACGGCCGGCTTTCCGTGGCGCTCGCCGGCGGCGGCAACCGCATCCGCCTGGGCCCCGCGGTCAACGCCGCGCCGCTGCCGGCCACCACCGACGGCCTGCTCGGCGCGGGCACGGCGGACAACGCCGCCCACTCGTGGCGCGTCTTCGTCCGCGACGGCCGGGTGCACGTCGCACCGACGACGCCCGCGCTCGACGACTACTCCGACACCTGGGCCGTCGGTGACCTGCTGTACCTCGGCGCGTCGGCCGAGACGGTCGTCGCGTACGCCCGGGCCGGGCGCGCCGTCCGCACGTTCCACACCGTCGCGGACCGCACGCCGCCCGACGCGCACGCCGACCCGGAGGCGTTCGGCATCGGCGGGATCGGCCGAGCCGGAGAGCGGATGTACGCCGTGCAGCAGGGCAGCGGCGGCGTGCAGGTCCTCGACCTCGAGTCGCGCGCGGTGACCGTGGTGCCGGGCGACAACCTCGTCATGTCCACGGCCGGCGGCCCCGGTGGCGACGTCTACGTCCTCACCGGGCGCGACTACTCGCACGTGCTGCACCTCGTCCGCGTCGCGCCGGGCGGCGCGGTCTCGACCGTCACGGTGCCGGACCTGCCGCTGGACGAGGCGAACGCGTTGCGGGTCCTCACGACGTCCACGCACGGCACGTACGTGTTCCGCCACGGCCGGCGCGGCGGCCGTCCCGCCGGGGCGCTGTGGCACCTCGTGGGCGACCGTCTCGTCGCCGTCCCCGGTGTCACCGGCGACCTCGGTCACGTCGCCACCGTCGGCGACGGCGACCGGCTGTGGATCTACGGCAGCGTCGGGCACAACCGGGTCGCCGAGGTCGACCTCGACACCGGGCGCGTCGACTGCGACGTCGCCGCGCTGCGCGGGCCGCCCGGGTCACGGGTGGTCGCCGTCATGAGCGTGTGACGGCCCGCGCGGGACTTTTTGTCAGCCCACGTTGTTACGGTGCCTGTCATGGCGAACTGGCAGGTCTTGCACAGCTACCGGACGGACCGTTCGGTGGCCAAGCAGAAGCTCACGCCCGGCACGGTCCGGCGCGTGCTCGCCTTCGCGCGCCCGTACCGCCGCGAGCTCGCCGTCTTCA